>CAMPJQ010000072.1 GCA_946886925.1 uncultured Terrimonas sp. | reverse complement strand
AGACCAAATTTCAATCATTTTATCATCCGGTATAAAACGAACAATATCGTTTCGTATACTGTTAAAAGAAACCGATTGAATTTTATTTTGCAATAAGGTCATGAATTGCTCTTTTGTCATCCATTTTTCTTTCCAGCCACCGCTATCCTGAGAACGTATCAACAAATGACCAAGATTTAATGGAATGCCTTTTTTGATATACCATTCCATATCAAACCAATCTCTGCCCTTCACTCTTCCTTTCCATTTGCGAAAAAGCAATGCATGCATTTTGCCGGCAAAGAGATCAGGCAGCGTAAAACATTTAACGTAGAATGAAAATGGTTTTAATAACAATTTTTCTTCTGTGCTAAAGCCTGGCGGCGGACTTGTATCTACTTCGATCTTTATTTTTATGGATGGCCGCATTTTAACCGGTTCCTGAGCCAGTATTGCTTTAATGATCAGTTCCTTCCAGGCAGTGTCTGGTTTGAGAAATGCTGAATCTACATCTGTTTTTGCAGTTTTATTTTTTTCTTCTATGCTAACGGTTACGCCCAATGCACTAAATTCTGTTTCAATTCCCTTCAGGTATGGTTCCAGTGAAAAGCCGGGGGTTGCTTCCAGCAATGAAAAATCAAGGTCTTCGGAAAACCTTTGAAGTCCATGAAATATACGCAAGGCTGTGCCTCCGTAAAATGCAGCTTTTTCAAAAAAGCCGCTGCGCTGCAGTCCGGCCAGTGCAATTTCCTGCATAATTTCACGGAGTGCCTGCTCTGCAGCTTCCTGGTTAACGGGTTTATATTCTTCCAACCATTCTTTGATCATACACTTTTTAATGTTTTTACAAGCGTTGCCAGGCTGTTTTCTTTTGGCGCATTTTTAAGCCAGCTATTAATAGTTGCTGTTTCTAACTTTCGCAGTGCATTTTCATCAATACGGAAATCTTCAATCAATAATTCCAGTGTTTGCTTTACACTCCGCAGCAATACACCGGGCGTAGCAATTATTTTATCACACAATGCTTTTTCCTTTGATGCCATTAATACGGTTTGCTTTTTTGTAAGCTGCACCTGTTGTATTCCAAAGCTGTAGTAAGGCAGGGGAATGCGCCTGTAGCTAAATCTTCCCGCCACTGTTTTATAGGTTTTGGAGGGGTTTGTGGTAACAGAGCTGATTTCATATATTCTTTCAGGAATCAGCCCCCAATAAGACAATGCTGTATCTAAAGAAATATAGCTTGGACCATAAAGATGATTGGCGATGAGCAGTGGCTCGGGTGGGGCTATACTGAGCTTGGTACCGGGTATATAAAGACCTCTTTTTATTTGTACCAATACCTGCTGTTTAACCAGTTCATCAATTTTATCGTGTGGTCTTTTGTATTCCTTCAGCAGGTGCAGAAGTAGTTGTTTGTTTATCGGCTGCTCACTATAGGCTTGTATATCCTCCCGGAAACTCATTTGTGTAATTGGTTTATAGTTAATTCGGATTTTTTCCGAATTAGGTACTCGAATTTAACAATGTTATGCTAAAAAACAAGCTTTAATTCGGATTTTTTCCGAATTAGGCACATTTATTTTACATAAAATTCACCCTAAGTCGCGCCGGGGTTGGCATAAAAGGGAAGCAAACATAAAACCTTAACTTAATGACATTTGCCCAGCGGTACTAAATGGCGGATGCCAGATAGTTAGGTTGGCGCGCTTTTCACCCCCAAAACGCATGATGTTTATCTTCTTCAACAAGTTTTGTAAATTCTAAAACTGTCTTAACAACAGGCGTTGGTGTATAACTGTGCCATTTCAGGTCTGCACGCATCCAGAATACCTTCCAGTTGTTTTTTGTCTTTACAAATGTTGTCTTTGCAAGTGGATGTTCCAGAATTATTTCCGGCTTATTCCATTGCGGCCTGATTTCAAAAACAATGATACTTTGTCCTTCAATTTTATATCCAATGTCGAGCTGGGGCCTGATATGTTCAGGCGGTCTTTTTCGGGCAAGGAAATTTTCCATTGCTTCAATTACATCCAAAGTTTGTAAAACGTCAATTGCCATTGGGTTCTTTTATACTGTTATTGCTTTCTTTACCTGCAACACATCTTTTTCATGCGGGCATGAACACTTGCCTACCGGTAAGGCAGGCGGCGGCCACGGCAGGCCGTCGTGGTGGGTGGGGACACCAGCCAGCGACAAAAACACGACTTCCGTCAGTGAGTACTTTGGCAATGCACATGTTGTATGCCTGTCGTTCGTTCTACTGATCTGAATTCGAAAGAATCTGTATACTGAACTTATTATTGGTGTGATTGATTATTTCTGTTTTTCCAGGCATCCTCCGTTCCTTCTTCGTAGTCAGTAAACGCTTTTGACAGGCCAATAAGTACTTCTGCCGAAACCTCAAACAGCGCTTTGGCAGCGATATCATCCACCATGGTCACGTCTTTTCGCAGATGCTCAATAAGTGCCGAAAGCTGTTCTTTTATTTTACCGGTATGTTCCAGCGGATTGCTGCTGTTTGTATATTCCATGATTTTATTTTTAATGGTTATAAAAGCTCCAACTCCGATAATGTAGCTCAAAGTTAGTGCCACTGAGTGCCGGCATTATGGTATATTTGAAAATATGATGGTAGCCCGGCGCTCCGTCTTAAAATAGGCAGATATGGACCATTCGATTGCAGTTAAAGACAAAATAGGAGTGGACAAAACCTTAAAGGTTGCCCCATTTAAAAAGGAAGTACGCACAACCACCCCGCATAAACACAACAGCTATTTTGAAATCATCTTTCTCACAAAAGGAAGCGGTATCCATACCATAGATTCACAGAACTACGAGGTGAAGCCTCCAATTGTATTTGTTGTAAGAAAAGAACAAATCCATTTCTGGAACCTCACCTCAGAGCCCGAAGGGTATGTGCTCATCATAAAGAAAAGCTTTATTGAGTCCAGCCTTGATAAAGAAATAAAACCGCTGCTTTATAAATTAAGCAAATTCGCTGCAATTGAACTACAGGAGCAGGAAACGATCAATTGTTTATTTCAGTTGCTTACAAACGAATACGCGACTGAGCGGCCTTTTACACAGGATGTGGTAGACGGGCTCATAAAATCGCTGCTGGCAAAGCTTTTGCAACAGGACGCCCCTGCCAATGGCAATAGTTCCGTTGAAGGCAACCTTTACGGTTTATTCCGGGAGTTGCTGAGCCAGGAGGCGGCCCCCAGAAATAATGTTGCTTATTACGCTGCCCAGTTAAATACCTCGCCTCAGAACCTGAACATTGCGTGCAGGAAATCGGGGAGTTTATCCGCGGGCGATGTTTTATCGGAGTTTATCATTGGCGAGGCAAAACGGCATTTGATCTATACGGATAATACGATCTCGCAAATTGCCTTTGTCCTTAATTTTAATGATGCCTCGCATTTTATAAAATATTTCAAAAGGTTTACCGGCCTTACCCCTTTGGGTTTCAGAACAGCACATCTTTGATACCGTACTTTTTTCAAATATACCGTAACCGGCGGTTTGTTTCATGTTATTTTAGCCCAATTGAAACATACTCATTCCGGATGAACAGAAACGCGTCGGGTGCACGGCTAAAGAACGGGCTTTTGCTTTTAGGTGCCGCTGTTGTATTTTCTCTGAAAGCACAGGGTCAGCAACAGCTTTCTTTAGAAGAAGTGCCATCCCTGGTTGAAAAAAACGTACCACAGTTACAGGCCTACAAAGCAGATGCAGCAGCCAGCCGGTATGCCATTGACTACGAGAAGAGGAGCCTGATGCCCGATCTGTCTGTAGGTTACCAGGCAGGCATCGCTACGTTCAATAATATTACAGGTATGAGTTATCCGGGGCTGATGATGCCCATCAGCGGGCCGCCATCAGAAAACAACCACCTGAATTTTATTCCTGGTTCGGCAGCCGCTGCGCTGATCACCTGGCAGCCGCTTACCTTCGGGCAACGCGGCGCAGCTATAGAAGTAGCAACCGCACAATACCGCCTGGCCAATGCAGGGTATAATGAACAGCTCTTCCGCTATCAATACATGGCATTACAGGCTTACCTCGATGCGGCCTATTTTGCAAAGATCATAGCCGTACACAAAGCAAATATCGAACGGTATAAAAGCAACCTGGAGCAGTCGCTGGTGCTTGCAAAAACCGGGCTGAAACCCGGGATCGACACCCTGCAGATTCAAAGCTCCATTGCACAGGCGGAAATAGACCTGTTACAAGGCGAAACAAATTATAAGCAGAAACTGATAGAACTGGCAACACTTATTGGACGCAACGATAAGAGCCCGCTTATTCTTACGGACACATCCTTTGCAAGCCTTTCTGTTTTGCCTGATACTGCCATTAACACCGATGTGCACCCCGCCTACCAGGCGGTTTCGGCACAAAAAGAAGTTGCCGCCGCTCAATTAAACGAAGTCAGTAAATCCTGGCGGCCCAGGCTGGACGTATGGGGTAACGCCTATAGCCGTGGTTCCGGCGTGGATTGGACAGGAGCGATCAACCGCAGCGATGGCTTTCAGCTTAACCGAACCAATATTGGCGCCGGTATGCAACTAAGCTTTCCCCTGCTCCGGTTTTATCAGTTGGGCGCCCGGAAAAAGCAATACCAGCAACTGCTCTCCGCCGAAGAGCACCGCATGGAGCAGCTAAGGGTTGACCTGAACAAACAAGTGGCCATTGCACTGGAACAATATGGGTCTAATGTACTGGTATCACAAAAAACGGCTATCCGCTTACAAACCGCCCGCGATGCCTTTAATAGTTTGAAATTAAGTTATGAAACGGGTCTGGTTGACTTTACCCGTTTGGCTCAGGCGCAGTTTGAACTGCAGCAGGCAGCCGTTAATCATGCAGGCGCATTATTGTTATTACAACGGTCGTTACTGGACGTGAGCATAGCAAAAGGTGATCTGAACCTGTTCTTTAACAGCAACAAAAAATGATTTTACACACATGAAGTTAATCACATACGCGCTTCGCCATCCTGTTATCGTTCTGGTTGCCGTATTAGCCATTGCTTTTTTCTCTTACCTGTCCATACGAAACAGTAAGATTGATATTTTCCCTACGCTGGGCCTGCCTACTGTTTATGTGGCGCAACCTTACGGAGGATTATCGCCGGAGCAAATGGAGGGCTTTGTTACTTCTTATTATGAGTACCACTTTTTATATATTACCGGTGTAAAATATGTAGACTCCAAATCCATACAGGGAGCTACTATTATAAAAATAGAATTTAATCAAGGCACCGACATGGCGCAGGCTATGGCCGAAGTGGTGGGTTATGTGAACCGCTCCAGGGCCTTTATGCCGCCCGGTACCGTGCCCCCGTTTATCAGCCGGTTCGACGCAGGCAGTGTTCCCGTAGGTCAGTTGGTGTTCAGTTCGGAAACAAGGTCACTCGGTGAAATTTCAGATCTCGCTTTATTCCGGGTACGCCCCATGTTCTCCACGCTTCCCGGTGTATCGGCCCCGCCACCCTTTGGCGGCAACAATAAAACGGTTATTGTAAATATTGACCCCGATAAAATACGCAATTACCAACTCACACCAGAACAGGTGATGCAAACGCTTGCTACCTCCAATACAATTTCACCTGCGGGGAATGTACGCATCGGCGACACTACGTACCTGACCCCCCAAAACAGCGTAATTGAAAACCTTCAGGACCTTGAAAACACGCCTTTGATAAAAGGCAGCGGACCTTCGGTTTATGTAAAAGATATAGCTACCGTAAGTATTGGATCTGATGTAACCACCAGTTATGCCCTGGTAAACGGGAAACGTTCGGTATATATCCCTGTAACCAAACGGGCCGATGCGTCTACCTGGGACGTGGTGAAGCTGGTGAAAAAATCCCTGCCTGATATGCAGGACGCCATACCTGGTGACATTAAGGTGTCCTACGAATTTGACCAGTCGGGCTATGTGATCAGTTCATTGAAAAGCCTGCTGTTTGAGGGAGGTCTGGGCGCATTGCTTACAGGGCTTATGGTATTGCTTTTCCTGGGCGACCGGCGGGGGGCGCTCATTGTGGTGATGACCATACCGCTGGCACTCTTGTCGTCCGCAACCATATTATACCTGTTTGGTCAAACCGTAAACATTATGACGCTGGGAGGGCTGGCTTTGTCGGTGGGTATCCTGGTGGATGAGGCAACGGTAACGATTGAGAATATTCACCGGCACCAGGAAATGGGGAAAAACAAACGCCAGGCAATTGCAGATGCCTGTAAAGAGATTGCCACCCCCAAATTACTGATCCTGCTGAGTATACTGGCAGTATTTGTACCGGCCTTGTTTATGAATGGGGTGCCAAGGGCGATGTTCGTTCCGCTTTCCCTTGCTGTTGGATTCGCCATGATCGCGTCTTATCTTTTATCCCAGACGTTTGTGCCAGTCATTGGCAATTGGATCATGAAAGATCATATCGCCATTGCCCGATCGGAAGGGTGGTTTGACCGCATAAAGAGTCGGTATCACAGGTTTATGCAGCGGTTTTCAGGTAAAACGACGGGTGTTACCCTGCTTTTTTCCGTACTTTCTATTGCACTTGTAGTGCTGCTCTTTTTTTCAATTGGTACCGAGTTATTTCCATCCGCAGATACGGGTCAAACACAGGTACGACTGAGACTGCCGGTTGGCACGCGGCTGGAACGAACCGAAGATGCTACGCGCAAGCTGCTTGACCTGTCCTCCCAAATAGCAGGGAAAGAAAACATCGAGATCACCTCCGCTTTTGTTGGCACCCAACCCTCCAGTTTCCCGGTAAACTATATGTATTTATGGACAGGCGGGCCGCATGAAAGTGTTACAAAGATCAAATTGGCTAAGGGAGCGATGGAAATCGAAGATTTTAAAGAGCAACTGAGGGAAGCGGTGAAAAAACAGTTGCCGGGGGCGGTCATTTCTTTTGAACCCGGTGATATAGCCGGCCAGGTATTAAATATGGGCACCACCAACCCGGTTGAAATTGCCGTTGTTAATAGAAACCTGGACCAGGGAAAAGCTACTGCTAAAAAACTTGCCGGAGCCCTGGCAGACATTTCTTATATGCGCGATGTGCAAATTGCAACTCCGCTTGATTACCCGGCTATAAAAATAGATGTAGACCGTGTGAAGGCGGGGCAACTGGGGTTAACAACAGAACAGGTAACCCGTTCCATTGTGGCGGCTACCTCCAGTACGCGCTTTCTTTCGCCGGGCTATTGGTTAGATAAAACCACGGGCACGGCCTATGTTGTGCAGGTACAATACCCGGAATATCGCATGAACTCCACTTCCCAGTTGGAGATGATCCCTGTAAGCGGCGGCCAGGGTACCAACCATTTACTGGGCGAAGTAGCTTCATGGAAAAAGATCACCATGCCCGGAGAGTTCGACAGGCTTAACCAGCAACGCTATATTACGGTTACAGCAAATGTTCACAACAAAGACCTGGGAACAGCCTTTAAGCAAACCGAAAATATTGCGGAGCATCTGCGCAGCGATCTTCCAAAGGGCGCAAAAATACTGGTAAGGGGACAGCCCGAATTGCTGGCGCAAACCCTGGGCAATCTCCAGTTTGGCCTCCTGGTGGCGGTGGTGGTGATCTTTTTGCTGATGGCGGTTTTTTTCCAGTCGTTCCGCGTTTCCCTGGTATTGCTTTCCGTGATACCGGCGGTAATTGCGGGCGCCCTGTTGCTGCTGCTGCTCGCCGGCCAATCTATGAACATCCAGTCGTATATGGGAACCATTATGGCCATTGGAGTATCTATCGCCAATGCAGTGCTGTATGTTACCAATGCGGAAATTTTACGCAAACAGGGGAACACACGCAATGCTTTTTTACTTTCGGCGGAAACCCGTTTGCGGCCCATCCTCATGACCAGTATGGCTATGATCGCGGGCATGATACCGATGGCCCTGGGTGGTGAACAAACGGCTCCCCTGGGTATTGCGGTAATCGGGGGATTGATCAGTTCTACAGTAAGTGTACTGTTCTTTCTTCCCTATATTTATCAATGGGGCACCGGCAAAAGACCCTATAAAGATATGTCCCTGCTGCCTGAAGAACCACATTTAACTACACAAACCATTTAGAGAAATGATTCATAAATGCATTTACGTATTCGCCGCCGTTTTGTTTTTGGCAGCATGCCAGGAAAAGAAAAAGGCCTCCGCAGGCAGCACAGGCGCGGCTGTTACCGATACCGTTCCGGTATTTGTACTTTCCCGCACGGAAGTAAGCAAGTCCATTGAGCTTCCGGCAGAATTGCAGCCCTACGAAACCGCGCAGCTTACACCAAAAGTAGAAGGCTATGTAAAACAGATGCGGGTGGACATTGGCGACAGGGTACGCAAAGGCCAGGTGCTGGCGGTATTGAATGCCCCGGAGCTGATGACCCGCTCGGCAGAATACCAAAGTGCCGTTTCGGCGGCCCACTCCAAATACCTGGCCAGCAAAGATATGTATGACCGGCTGCAGCGTGCTTCGCTGGCTCCAACAGCAGGTATTGTAGCGCCGGCAGACCTGGAACGAAGCCGTAACCTGCAACGGGCGGACAGTGCCGCTTATGAAAGCACAAAAAGCCTGGCGCGCTCCTATCAGCAGGTAGCCGGCTATTTAACTATTTCAGCCCCTTTCGATGGCATCGTAACGGCCCGTACAGCAGATCCCGGCTCACTTGTAAACCAGGCAACACCGGTTTTAACGATACAAAACACAAACCAATTGCGTTTGAGGGTTGCTGTGCCGGAACTGTATGTGTCCACCGGGGCCAATACAAAAGCGGTAAGCTTCAGGGTACAAAGCAATCCCAATAAAAGTTTTGCAGCAACGCTGGCCCGGAAGAGCGGAGCCATAGATCCTAAAACCCGAACCGAAACCTGGGAATACAGGTTCCTGAATCCGGGCAATGAGCTAAAGGCAGGAAGTTTTGCTTATGTGAACCTTAAATTAGAACGGAGCGCACCCTCCTTTGTGGTACCGCCCTCAGCCATTGCCACCAACCAGGAACGGAAATTTGTAATTGCCGTAAAAAACGGACTGGCGGAATGGATAGACGTTCGTCAGGGCATGAGTACAGAAAAAGGCATTGAGGTCTTTGGAAGTTTACAGGAGGGCGATACCCTCGTACAGCGTGCTACAGATGAAAGGAAAGCGGGTAGCACAGGATACTGGAA
>CAMPJQ010000071.1 GCA_946886925.1 uncultured Terrimonas sp. | reverse complement strand
CTTCACAGCCCACATGAAGCAAGGCGATAATTCGAAATGCACCCTTTGTCGCTCTTCAAAATCAAAAGCATGAAAAAAAAATTATTTTTTACAGTATTCATAAGCGCCGTCTTTATTTGCGGCTGTCAAACGGGAGATGAAAAAGAGGTCACTGCCGTTGCTTCACAGGGAACCCCGATAGACAGTGCTAAAGGCTCCTGCCCTTATCTTACAAGAGATAATAAAAACAATATTGTTTTAAGCTGGATCAAACACATGGATACAACCTCCTCTGTTTTTTGTTATTCGGTTTCAGAGAATGAAGGAAAGACTTTTGGAAAACCGATTGAAATACCAGGTAGCTCCAACGTTCATCCGCATGGCGAGAATATGCCAAAAGTAATTTTTAAACCATCGGGGGAGATCATTGCAGTTTGGGGCGCCGCCAATCCCAATCCCCAAAATGCTTACTCCGGTTTAGTGTACTATACACAATCATTTGATAATGGTAAAACGTGGACGAAGCCTGTTTCTTTAACGAAAGATACCGCCAGTTTTGATCAGCGTTATTTTGATGTGGCATTATTACCGGGCGGTGAAGCAGGTATTGTTTGGCTGGATAACAGGAAGCGGTCAAAAAAAGAAGGCTCGGGATTGTATTATGCTGTAACCAAAGGCGATAATGGTTTTGAGGATGAGCAACTGATCAGTGAACCTTGTTGCCAGTGCTGCCGTACGGATCTGTTTATTGATAAAAAGGAAAACATTCATGTATTATACAGGGCCATCATCAATGACAGCATCCGTGATATGGTACACATCGTATCCACAGATAACGGGCATTCGTTCTCATCACCTAAAAGAATAAGCGAAGACAATTGGGTTATTAGTGGTTGCCCGCATACCGGACCGGCAATGACGGAAAATAAAGAAGGACTGCATTTTACATGGTTTTCAGGTGGAGGCAGTGCGGGTATTTATTATAATAATTCTTTTGACACAGGTCAGTCATTTTCTATCCGTAGCAATGTAAGCGGCAGGGCTTCCAAACATTGCCAGATATCATCGCTTTCGAATGATAATATATTAATTGTCTGGAATGAAAGTTTCGCTGACGCCGAAAAGTTTAATAGCCGGATTGGTATGGAGGAACGGGATGCAGCCGGAAATGTAATGAGCAAAGCATATATCACTCCCGGTAACGGTGATGCTTCTTTCCCGGTTATATATCCTGTTAATACAAATAAGGCATTGGTTGCCTATACTGAAAGGATAGAGGATAGTGAATATGTTATGTTTAAGCAGGTGATGCTGGAATAAGGAGATTTGAAATTTCAAATTTCAAATCTCAAATTTGAGATATCTTTACCATTCCCGTGAAAATCGAGCAGGTATGTAAACAAATTCGTTTCCGTAGGGATTTGTAGTTTTTTCCTCAGCCGGTACCGGCTTATTTCCACGCCTCTAACGGAAATGTTCATGAGTTGTGCCATTTCTTTGGTGCTGAGGTTCATACGCAGATAGGCACATAATTTAAGCTCGTTGGGGGTAAGGTTGCTGTGTTTTTCCTTTAGGGCTACAAAAAAATCATTATGCGCTTTATCAAAATGAACGGTAAAATGCTCCCAGTCCTCGTCCACCTTATCGTCCTCTCCTAAGGTCCTGATCATTTTTTTTAATGCATCCAGTGATTTTTCTTCCCCTGTATTTTTAGTAAGGCGCTGCAGTTCATCTTTTATGCGGGATATCAGTTCTCCTTTTTTTACAAGGTGCATGGTGGCTGAGGCCATTTCCTTGTTTTTATGATTTATTTCTGCTTCAAGTTTTTCATTGCGCAGCTTTACAATTTCCTTTTCATTTTTTTCCAGCTCAAGCTGGTGCAGGTCCCGCAATTGTTTTTGTCTCTCTTCATACCGCTGGCGCTGCCGCATGAATTTTTGTTTCTGCCAGCGGTATACCAAATACAACCCATACAACACTATACAGGCGTAAAGGGTGTATGCCCACCATGTCTGATACCAGGGAGGAAGTATCATAAATGAATATTTATATGCCTGCGATTCACTCCCCATGTTATTTCTTGCTCTGATCGCCAACTCGTAACTGCCTGCGGGGAGGTACACATATTCCCTTTCTGTTTTATTGCTCCATTCCGACCATTTGTTGTCGTATCCTTTTAAAAAACAGCTGTATTCGATATTGGATTGCTGCTCATAGAGGGGTGATGAAAATTCAAAGTGAAATGAATTCCATTGATACGAAACAACAGCTTTAGCAATTTGCAGTTGTGGTTCATTAACCTTATTAAAATAGCCATTGAATAATAAACTGTCGGTTGCGCCTCTTACAATGGCCTTCCGTAATTGTACCTGCAGGAGTGGATGATTGAGCTTGTATTTAACATAATTGATATGAAAATATCCTTTCTCTGATCCAACAAAAATATTGTGTTCATCTGCAGCATATACCTGTTCAAGCCCACTCACTAATTTGCTGTTAAGCTCGCTTATATAAATGATATTTGGTTTATTGGCTGAATAGTCTATTACTCCAAGATTTTTACCAAACACAAACCATATATTTCCCGCGGGATCTTCTTTCAGGTAACGTACAACGGTATTCCCGAAAAGGGATTTAAAGTAAACGGAAGGTTCAAATTGGTCCAACTGCTCATTGTATTCATATATTCCATTTTCGGTAGTAACCACCACCCGGTGCTTTATTTTAAAAATATAGTTGCCATTGGGGCTTAGTCCTACACCCTGTTTACCCGTATATGCTTTTACTATTGTTTCACCATTGCGCTGCAACTGTACGCGGTATATACCTTTGTAGGGATGAGACACCCATACATTATTATTGGAAACGGTTACAAAACGGGCCGACTCAAAATTTGCGTCAACATGCTTCCTGGTGAACTGCTCGTTTTGATAATCATAAAATCGTATTCCATTGTAAGTGCCTGCTACCATAACAGGGGAGGGTGAGACAGAAGTTAAGGGCAAAAAAGTCCAGAATCCGGTAGTATTATCCATAACAATGGCCTTGTCGCCTTTAACCTCGAGAAAACCTTCATGATGTCCGATCAGGAGTTTCCCGTTTACTTCAGAAAGATTCCAAACCTGTCCCCTGGTATTTTCAACCAGCTTAAAACTTCCTTTTACAAAACTCAGATCTTCATTCTCGTATAAAGGAGCCTGGTATAATCCATTTGTAGTGGCTATATATAAATGATTGTTGTAAATAATAGACGAGTAGCCGGCTCCTTCATTGGGCATATCAGGAAAAATGTGTTTGATAGCGCTGTTGTAGGCTATAAAATCAATGCCGTTGTCAAGACCCAGCCAAAGATTTTTATTCTTATCGGGAAAAATACTGAGCACGTTGTTGTTTTGCAGACCTTCCAAACGTGAAAACTGCTGAACGGGGTTGCCTTTTTTATCTATTATGATACAACCCCTGGTGGTAGTAGCCAGGGCAAAACGGTTTTCATCAATAACCGCAGCATTGTATATATTATACGCTGCAACAGCTTCAAGTGCCGGTGGAGAAAAGGAAGTGAGCCTATTTTTTGTGAACAGGTATATGCCATGTTTCAGACTTGTTATAAAAGTACTGTCTTTCCCTGCGGGCAGTACTGCTGTAATAAGAAAACCCTGTGGTAATGCATCTTTGGGGGCAACCGTTGTCCACCCATCTTTATCGAAACTGAGTATGCCGCTGTAATAATCCTGTGCAATGAACAGATCTTTGGTGGCTCCCATGAATAACCAGTTAGGAGCAGGGTGCACTGTAATTGTACTACCCGAAAATTGTAATATTTGTTCATTGGAGCGAAAGAAAACCTGGTCATCCCTGCAAATAATATCCCATACATCGGCAAAGGATCTGTATTTTTCGGGAATAAGGTTTTTTAAGGAATGATAAGTCAGGGAGCCTTTTGAATCGGGTGAAAAATAACCGATCTCGTCCTGTCCGCCCGTATATATATTATTGTCGGCGCCTATTGCTACCGAACGAACGATTGTTTTATTGGGAAGCGGGTACGTTTTCCAGTAGGTTCCATCAAAGCTTAAAAGCCCTTCATTATTCGCAAAATAAAGCAGTCCATTTATGTCCTGGCAAATATCCCAATTTTGGGTTCCGGCCTTATAGGTGTGTTTAGAATAATTGATGATTTCCGGAAGTCCGATTGTGTTTTGACCAAATCCCCAGGTACATAATCTTAAAGCAATTAGCAATGCAAACGTTCGCTTCATATAGCAGAAAGTTAAAGCTAAGGTAAGCGAAAAAGCACTTAGATGTATTATTGAGATAGTACTTTAGGTGTAAATGGCATATAATGATGAAGTGGTGATGTAGTGCAAAACTAATGGAAAGTGGTTTTTTTTAATAGTTTTATGATCTGACCAAACCATTGATCACCAACTGCCATTAATTGATTGCTTATGAAAATGAAAATTGCATTGCAGTTATGCATAGTATTTCTATTGCATAGCCTCACTTTGGAAGTTTTTTCACAGTCACTACAAATTTCGGGTAAAGTTACAAGCAGGTCAACCGGCGAAGCGCTCCCCGGAGCCACTGTTAATATAAAAGGCGGTGAGTCTGTTATTACCGATCCGGAAGGGAGTTTTACAATCACGGTGCCCGGATCGGGCAGTGTTCTGGTAGTGTCCTTTACCGGCATGGTTAGCCAGGAAAGGGTAATTACCAGCGGAGGCGTACAAAATTTTGAGCTGGAAACCGGTACTGACAATTTAGAAGAAGTGGTGGTTGTGGGATATGGTACACAAAAGAAGACCTCGCTCACAGCTTCGGTTTCCTCTGTTAAAGGAGGAGATATTCAACGCCAGCCGGTAGGCGACCTCACCAATACTCTGGGTGGCAGGGCGTCCGGCGTATTGTTTACACAAGCCAGTGGACAGGCAGGTAACGATGCCTCCCGGATAATGATACGGGGAATTGGTACCAACGGTAACTCAGCTCCGCTGCTGATAGTGGATGGGGTTCCCAGGAACTTCAGCCAGTTAAACCCGGCGGATATTGAAACGATTAATGTATTAAAGGACGCTGCTGCTGTGGCGCCTTACGGCCTGGGTGGCGCTAATGGTGTAATTCTGGTTACCACTAAAAAAGGTAAAACCGGCAAACCTACCCTGAGCTACGATGGGTATGTGGGTTTTCAAAACCCTACAGTTATTCCCCGTTTTGTTAATTCGTATCAATATGCCCTGATGAAAAATGAAGGCGCCCGTAATGCGGGATCAACAGAAATGCCTTTTGATGAAAATGAATTACAAAAATACCGTGATGGCTCTGATCCGGACAAATATCCCAATATTGACCCGGTGGGAGATATGATTTTAAAAAATACCTTAATAACCAGTCATAGTTTAACGCTTAATGGCGGTACGGAAGCAATTAAATATGCGATGGGGCTGGGCTACCTGAACCAGGAGGGGATGTTCCCCGGCATAAAATACCAGCGTTATAATGTTTCTGCCAACCTCCAGGCCCAGGCTACCAAAACCACAACAATAGGCTTGTCATTAAATGGTCGCGTTGAAAAAAGAAACCTTACCGGCGCAGGATATAACAGCCAGAGTCTTTTTGAAAATCTGATCAACACTGTTTCCAACAGTACTCCTTTAATATACAGCAACGGGCTGCATCCTTACATGTACGCCTATTTTTACGATAACCCAAGCTACCAGGATATTACCGGTAACACCCTGCTTAGCCAGCTCTCTATTGAACAGAAATTACCTGTAAAAGGACTGAGCCTGAAGTTTGTAGGTTCATACGACTTTAATCCCTTCGATCCCTTCAATACTACCAATAGCGGTATAACAAGCGTTACCCGTGCATGGTACGAACCTTTTCCTTTCTATACTGTTGATACTACTACAAATCCATATACTTATCCATTAATAGCGCCATCTACACTTCCATCATTCAGTCAGGAATATCACCAAACCCAGGCATTTACTTACCAGGGTTATATCAATTATGCGGCAGACTTCGGTAATCATGCTGTAACTGGTTTGGTAGTGCTCGAATCCAGAAATACAACGTCACAACGTTTTAGTGCCGGCAGGAATAATTATAACCTGCCTATTCCCGAACTGTTTGCTGGTGGTTCGGGTGAAACCGACCTCAGTAACGATGGCAATTCTATGGGCACCAGGCAGCGTTCGGTAGTATATAGGGTAACGTATGGCTTCGATAACAAATATATGTTTGAAGCCGCAGGTCGCTACGACGGGCACTACTATTTTGCTCCGGGGAAACGGTTTGGATTTTTTCCTGCATTTTCCGCCGCATGGCGGTTGTCGCAGGAAAAATTTATGGAAAACATAAAATGGATGGATGAACTGAAACTGCGGGCATCATGGGGGCAGTCGGCAAATCTTGCCGGAAGTCCCTACCAATATCAAACAGGGTTTACACTGTATGGCAACTCCGCTATTTTAAACGGAACCCAAACCCAGGGTTTGTATGAGCGGGCTGAACCTAACCCCAACATTACCTGGGAAAAAGCGTCTAAAACCGACATTGGTATTGAGGCAAGATTGTTTAACGGCTTGCTCAGTTTTGAAGCAGATTATTTCAGGGAGAAGAGAGCCAACATGCTTCTTGCTCCTAATGTAACGGTTCCCGTAGAGTATGGAGTAGACCTGTCGCAGGTAAATGCTGGTATAATGGAGAACCGGGGCTTCGAGTTCACAGTTTCAAGCGACTATAATATTTCCAGAGACCTGCGCATAGGTATCAGTGGTAATTTTACTTATGTGAAAAACAAAATGGTTGAGATATTTGAAGATCCTGCCACGTTCGATAATCCCAACCTGAGGAAAACAGGCAGACCTTTGGATGTTCCTTTTGGTTATAAAGCTATAGGCTATTTTACTGAAGCTGATTTTGCCAGCCCCGGTGTTTTGAAAGATGGAATTGCAAAGCAGGTATTTACTCAGAATGTTTATCCCGGCGATATTCGCTATGCAGACATTAGCGGCCCGGATGGTAAACCTGATGGCCTCATAGATTTTAACGATCAGATCGCCATGGGATATCCTTCTTACCCTGCAGTTATATACGGTTTTACGCCCAGCATCAGCTACAAAGGTTTTGAACTGTCTTTGCTCTTCCAGGGTGTGGGTCAGCGGGATATACAAATTTCAAGCAGCGCGGCCTGGGCATTTGACAACAATAAAAACGCGGCCATTACTACACTTGATTACTGGACTCCCGAAAATCCGGATGCTTCCTATCCACGGATGACTACATCGCCCAGCCCGAACAATACTCAGACTTCTACCTTTTGGCACAGAAGCCTGGCTTACCTGCGGTTAAGAACAGGAATGCTGAGTTATACTATTCCCAACAGCATCACCGGTAAGTGGGGTATGAGTATGGTAACAGTATACTTATCGGGACAGAATATGATTACCTGGACGCCTATCGAAAACTTTGACCCGGAAATCAGTAATGGCAGGGGATGGTATTTCCCTACACAAAAAGCATTTACAGCAGGATTGAGGGTACAATTTTAATCGTAAACTTTAATTGAAAGCACATGAAACCTATTATAAATAAGAACAAGCTTTTTTCATTAAGTATTGTTTGTGCCATTTTGTTTTCGGGCTGCAGCAAAGACGATTTTCTTGAAGTGCCCAACACCGGCGCGGTGAGTAGCGAAACGGCATTCTCTACCGAAACATCTGCCGACCTGGTGTTGAACGATGTGTACAGCAACCTCCCCGATTTATACAATTTCATATTTGAACCTTTTGACTCCTGGACCGATGATCTTATGACAGGTTTTAACTGGAACATCAGTTCGCAGGTGGCAAGGAGCAAGGTTACTATAAACGCGAATACCGTTCTTTGGTACGACTGGGCGCCTGCTTCTATGTGGCTGGACTGGACTACACTTTACAAAAGGGTAAGAAAATGCAACGTGTTTATCGCGGGTGTAGAAAATTCAGCTTTGTCTGATGAATATAAACAAGGAAAGCTGGGAGAAGCAAAAGTATTGCGTGCTTATTTTTACCACCAGCTATGGATGCTGTACGGGGGCGTGCCACTCATCACTAAGCCTGACAACCGCGAAACCGACGGGGAAGCGATCTTTCATCCCCGTGCCTCTTTTGACGAAACTTTTGATTTTATACAAAAAGAACTGGCAGATGCTGCTGCAATGCTGCCGGCAAACAACGGCAATGATGGCGCCGGAAAGATAACCAGGGGCGCAGCTTTGACCATTAAAGGTTGGGTAGAATTGTTTTACGCAAGCAAACGCAACAACCCTGGTAATGACCTGAGCAGGTGGGCTACAGCGGCGGCTACCAATAAACAGGTAATGGAAATGGGCTATTCGCTTTACCCTAAATACGATGAATTTTTTCTTACAACCGGCAACAATAACGATGAAGGAATATTGTACCGCGAATATCTTACTGTAAAACAGGGTAGTAATATTCTTGGCTACCAGGGACCCAACAACGTAGGCACACAATGGCTGAGCTGGGGTGGTTCTACGCCCACACAGGAATTGGTTGATGATTATGCCATGGCTAACGGAAAAGCTATCGGTGACCCTGGTTCAGGTTACGATCCAGCCAGGCCCTACGCCAACAGGGAACCCCGTTTCAGGCAATCTATTTTGTACAATGGCAATACGTTTAACGGTTTGCCTTTCCTGAGCGCCGTGGGATCGGGCAGTAATGAAATAGACCTGGCAGACGCCACCGATAATACGAATACAGGTTACTGCACCAAAAAGCGTATGGATACTACCGTGAATATTTTTCAGTGGGCGGCCAGTGCGCAGAATTATTACTATTTCCGTTACGCAGAAGTATTGTTGAACTATGCTGAAGCGCAGAATGAGTCTGTTGGCCCCGATGAATCAGTATACGCGGCAATGGACCAGATCAGAACACGCGCCGGTATTCCTACTTTTACCGATGTGTATCCTGGTGCAACACAGACGCAGATGCGCGACCTGATCCGCAGAGAAAGAAGAATAGAACTGGCGTTTGAGGGTAAACGTTATTTTGATCTGATCCGTTGGGAAACAGCAGAAGTAAACCTCAATAAAGTAATGCATGGCATGAAAATTACTTCTAATGGTAGCGGCGGATACAATTATGAAAGAATCAATGCTATTCCTTCAGGCGCACCACAATGGTCGTTTGACAAAAATAAAAA
>CAMPJQ010000070.1 GCA_946886925.1 uncultured Terrimonas sp. | reverse complement strand
CAGGGCAGAAATGGATATACGTCAATGCAATATCTGCACGTTACCTGGCAGAATAAAATACTGTTAATTATACACATAAGGAATATGATTTCAGCGACTTTACCGTACAATCTCTATTGCCGAATTATTTATCCCGGCAGGGGCCCTGTATGGCCAAAGCCGATGTAAACAAAGACGGGCGCGAGGACCTGTTTATTGGCGGCGCCAAAGGGAAACCCGGTCAATTATTTATCCAAACCGCCGATGGAACCTTTACGCTGTCAAAGCAGCCCGATCTTATAAAGGATTCTTTAGCCGAGGATGTTTCCGCTGTTTTTTTTGATGCTAACGGCGATGGGTATCCTGATTTATATGCCGGAAGCGGCGGGTATGAATTTGCTGAAAAAGATATTTTACTGCAGAACAGGTTATATATCAATAATGGTAAAGGAAGCTTTGTAAAAACAAGTAATGCACTACCTCAAATGACAACCAGCACAGGTTGTGTAAAAACTGCGGATATTGAGGGAGATGGCGATATGGATCTGTTTGTTGGGGGAAGAGTAGTTCCCGGTAAATATCCAATGGCTCCGGAAAGCTATATACTTTTAAATGATGGCAAGGGACATTTTACAAATGCAACATCAGCCATTGCTCCTTCTGTTAAAAATATCGGGATGGTAACAGATGCGCTTTGGACCGATCTGAATGAAGATGGTAAGCCCGATCTCATTATTGTGGGTGAATGGATGCCTGTAAAAGTATTCATTAATGCAAATGGCAAATTAGAGGATGCTTCGGCAAAATATATACATTTTGCTTCATCGGGATGGTGGAACAAAATAGTGGCTGATGATTTTGACGGCGATGGAGATGCGGATATTATAATCGGCAACCTGGGTTCCAATGCACAATTCAGGGCCAGCGAAAAAGAACCGCTTAGCATTTATTACAAAGATTTTGATGGCAATGGTTCTGTTGATCCAATTTTTTGTTATTATATCAATGGTGTTTCTTATCCTGCCGCTTCGCGTGATGACCTGATGGAGCAACTGCCAGTGTTAAAAAAGAAGTTTAATGATTATAGCAGTTATGCCAATGCCACGATCAAAGAGGTATTTTCGGCGGAACAGTTAAAAGATGCGGGAACGCTCAACGTTGAAATACTGTCTACCGTTTATTTGCAAAACAATGGCGATTCCGGGTTTCTAATGAAATCCTTACCGCAGGAAGCCCAGTATGCTCCAGTTTATGCCATAGCGTCTGCAGACTTTAATGCAGATGGAAAAAAGGATATTATTCTTGCCGGCAACAATGCATGGACAAGAATTAAGTTTGGCCGGTACAGGGCCAATCATGGTATTATGCTGATGGGAGATGGAAAAGGAGAGTTTAGCTATGTACCACAGTATAAAAGCGGCCTAAAATTGCGCGGCGATGCACGTTCTATGGATTTTATACATGTGGGAAGTAAAGACCTGTTAATGGTGGGTATGAATAATGCGCCACTTGTTTCGTACGGCTTTGATTAGATTGATTCATCCATTTCCAAATCTTCTCTTTTTTGTCCCACTGGTGTTGTTATCACAGGTTTAAAACTCGAAAATAAGTTTTGAATTAGCAGGATATTATATAGCTTTGAATTAGTTGCATAACTAACTATATGCCAGACAACCAATTTAAAAGAGGCGAATTATACAGTTTTATCACAGGCGTAGCATCCACGGCTATAGCAAGGCGGCTGCAGAAAAACTTTAAGCAGCATGGCATTGATATTACTATTGAGCAATGGAGCGTTTTATATCATTTGTGGAAACAGGACGGGCAGAGCCAGCAGGAATTATGCCATGCCACATTCAGGGATAAGCCCAGCATTACCCGGCTTGTAGATAACTTGGAAAAACTGAAATTGGTAAAACGCGTTGCTTCTGTGGAAGACAGGAGGATAAACATGATTTATTTAAGTGAGGCAGCGGCTACACTCAGGGATCAAACGATGGAAATGGCGAATCAAACGCTCAATGAGGCATTGGGTGGCGTTAGCCCGGAAGAAATTGAAATATGCAAATCGGTTTTGCAAAGGGTATACGATAACCTGAAATAATAATTCGGGCAGGAATGAAGATTTTCATATTATTTCATTTCACAGTTACGTTCTAAGGAAGACTTAATTATTGCTTAACATAAAAAATACAATTGTATGAATACCGGAGCACCAGCCACAACCATCCTAAAAGGGGGCGAATGGATCATCAGGGAAAGTAAACCGGAAGACATTTTTACTCCTGAAGATTTTAATGAGGAGCAGAAGATGATCATGGAAATGTGTACCCGTTTTATTAGTAGTGAAGTACTTCCCATTATTGAGCGTATTGACAAACTGGAGCCGGGTTTAATGCCGTCATTGCTTGATAAGGCGGGTGAACAGGGATTGCTGGGGGTATCCATCCCCGAAGCATATGGTGGGTTGGGAAAAGATTTTGTTACCTCCACATTGGTAAATGAAGGATTGGGAAGCGGCTTTTCCTTTTCCGTGGCCATTGCGGCACATACAGGTATAGGCACCTTACCTATCTTGTATTTTGGAACGCCCGAACAAAAAGAAAAATACATACCCAAGTTAACCACCGGCGAATGGAAGGGCTCCTACGGGCTTACAGAACCCAACAGCGGCAGTGATGCCCTGAGTGCCAAAACTTCTGCAAAACTCAGCAGTGATGGTAAATATTATTTATTGAACGGACAAAAATGCTGGATCACCAATGGCGGCTTTGCCGATGTGTATACTGTGTTTGCTAAAGTGGACGGTGATAAATTCACTGCGTTTATAGTAGACCGTAACACCGAAGGATTTACACAGGGGCCCGAGGAGCATAAAATGGGCATCAAGGGCTCTTCTACTGTTCAGCTCTATTTCCAGGATGCCAAAGTTCCGGTTGAGAATGTATTGGGTGAAATTGGGAAAGGGCATATTATCGCTTTTAATATTCTCAATATCGGCCGCTTAAAATTATGCGCCGCGGCATTGGGCGGAGCAAAAGGAGCCGCAACTACCGCTATACAATACGCCAATACCCGCGAGCAGTTTAAGCAGCCTATAGCACAGTTTGGCGCCATGAAACACAAGATAGCGGAAATGGCCATACGGATATGGGTAGCCGAAAGTGCTTTATACAGAACGGCAAAATGGATTGACGATAAAGAACAGGAGTTAATAGCGGAGGGAAAACCTTTCAGCGAAGCCCTGCTGGCAGGCGCTGAAGAGTATGCCATAGAATGCGCCATGCTTAAAGTGTTTGGCAGTGAAGTACTGGATTTTGTGGTGGATGAAGGTGTTCAGATACATGGTGGTAACGGGTTCAGCGCTGAGTACATTATATCGAGGGCTTACCGCGACAGCCGGATCAACCGCATTTTTGAAGGGACGAATGAAATTAATCGTTTACTCACGGTAGATATGGTATTGAAGCGGGCCATGAAAGGCAGGCTGGATTTAATGGGACCGGCAACTGCTGTACAAAAGGAGCTGATGAGCATCCCTGATTTTGGAAGTGGTGATGAAGGTGCTTTTGCAAAAGAACTGAAACTGATCGCCAGTATGAAGAAAGCGATTTTAATGGTAGCCGGCGCCGCCGTACAAAAGCTGATGATGAAAATTGAAAGCGAACAGGAGATCCTGATGCATATTGCCGACATGGCGATCAATGTTTTTCATGCCGAGAGCGCTTTGTTAAGAGCCATCAAAATAATGGATCAGCAGGGCGAACCGGCTGCTGCACTGTATCTTGATATGGCCCGTACCTATTTGTACGATACAGCCGACCGGGTAAATAAAAGCGGGCGCGATGCCATAAACGCATTTGCCGGAGGAGACGAGCAACGCATGATGCTGCTGGGCGTAAAACGTTTCACCAAAGCAGAGCCTTTCAACAGCAAGGATGCAAGAAGACGCATAGCGGATAAGCTGATCGGCGATAACAGGTATTCATTTTAAAAGTATAGAAACGAAATTTATAAGATTTGACCTGCCAACCTTATAGATTCATATTATCTACTCGTTTGTGATACATGAATACTTGTTTCCATTTCTCAATTAATTTGTATCCCGTTGTTGGTGTTTTTTGGAAAAACTTAGTGAAGCTGGTTGCAATCCATTCTTGAAACTTCGACTCCTTTGGAGTCGAACAAAACTTTTTCGTTCTTGTTATAAAGCTTATATCCTTTCAGGATAGAAAGAAAGCACTTCTGACTGCAAGGTGTGACTCTCTTCGGCAGATGCCAGCCGGTTTATGCATATATACTTGTATTGACCCTGAAAGGGTCCAACGTTTATAACCCACAGGATAGAAAAGTATTACGACCCGGAAAGGGTCGAACAATCCCATTTCCGCGCACGGTTCGTATTAACCCGCCAGGCTAATCTTCTTCAAAATAATCGGTATCTATGGCTTATAATTTTCCCGATTTAATGCCATCCACAACCGCGGGGTCAAGCAGCGTGGAAGTATCCCCTACTTTATCGGGCTCACCTTCTGCTATTTTTCGTAAAATACGCCGCATGATCTTACCGCTGCGCGTTTTGGGCAATCCCGTTACAAATTGTATTTTATCGGGCTTGGCAATAGGACCAATAATGCGGGAAACGGTTTGAACAATATCCTGCCGGGTTCTTTCCTCATCGCCATGAAAACCGGTTACGATCACATAGGCGTAAATTCCGAGACCTTTTATCGGATGCGGGTAACCCACTACAGCACTTTCCACCACACTGGCATGCATATTAATGGCGTTTTCAATTTCAGCGGTTCCTATCCGGTGGCCACTTACGTTCAGTACATCATCTACCCTTCCGGTTATGCGATAGTTGCCTTCATCATCTTTTAAAGCCCCATCTCCTGTAAAATACAGATTATCATATGTAGCAAAATATGTGGTGCGGCAGCGTTCATGATCGCCATAGGTTGTTCTCAGCATTCCCGGCCACGGAGCTTTCATGCACAAATTCCCTTTATAAAAACCTTCTTCATCTTTTTCTGTTACTTCCCTCCCATTTTCATCAACGAGCACAGGCTGCACACCCGGCAGTGGCAGGGTTGCCCAGGAGGGTCGGGATGGTGTTACTCCCGCAAGATTTGAAATCAATATGCCGCCATTTTCTGTTTGCCACCAGGTGTCAACAATAGGGCACCTTTTTTTTCCGATATGCTCATTATACCAGTTCCAGGCTTCTTCATTAATGGGTTCGCCAACCGATCCCAATACTTTTAATGAAGAAAGGTCTTTATCTTTTATCGGGTCTAACCCGTAGCCCATTAAGCTGCGAATGGCGGTAGGGGCAGTATACAGGATATCAACTTTATATTTATCAACGATGTCCCAGAACCTGCCGGCATCGGGCCAGGTGGGGATGCCCTCAAACATTACACTGGTGGCGCCTGCGCTTAAAGGCCCATATAAAATATAGCTGTGCCCTGTTATCCAGCCAATATCGGCAGTGCAAAAATGCACCTGCCCCGGCTGGTACTGAAAAGTATTTACAAAAGTATAATTGGTCCATACCATATAACCACCGGTGGTATGCACCACGCCTTTGGGTTTGCCGGTGCTGCCCGAAGTATACAAAATAAACAGGGGGTCTTCCGCATCCATTGTTTCCGCATCCCCAAAGCCTTCTACCGGCAGGGTATCTGTTACTTTCAGCATTTCATCCTCCCACCACACATCCCTTCCCTTTATCATGCTCACGGGTATTCTTGTGCGGGTATATACAATTACTTTTTTTACCAGCTTGTTTCCTACCAGCGCATCGTCAATTACGCTTTTTAACGGTATATCTTTGCCACCGCGGTAAGCGCCATCACAGGTAATAATACATTCCGATTTGGTATCCTCCAGCCTGTCGGCAATGCTGCGGGCAGAAAAGCCACCGAAGATCACGCTATGAATAGCGCCGATACGGGCGCAGGCCAATACCGCGTAAGCCAGTTCAGGAATCATGCCCATGTATATGCAAACACGATCGCCCTTTTTTATGCCATTGTTTTTAAGTACCTGTGCAAACTGGCATACCCTTTTATGCAACCTTTCGTAAGTAACTACTCTTGTCCTTTCTTCCGGGTCATTGGATTCCCAGATAATGGCAGGCTTATCGCCCAGGGTTTCTAAGTGGCGGTCTAAACAATTTTCAGTGATGTTTAATTTACCGCCGGCAAACCATTCTATTTTGGGATCTTTAAAATTCCAGTTCAATACTTTGTCCCACTTTTTTCTCCATGTAAAATTTTCAGCAATTCCCGTCCAAAAGGTTTCCGGGTCTTCAACACTTTTTTTGTAAGCTGCCTTGTATGCTTCAATGCTTTTTAACTGATAGGGATAAGACATATAGCGATGCAATTTTAGTTCATATTAGGAAGGGCTAAATTAACCACATTCGGTTGAATATAAATGGGATTGCAAAATTTTCATCTTTCATGCAAACTATAAACGATAAACTTTCGAACGATAAACTTTTTATTTTCCTTTTGCTCACACCGGCATGTTTAGTATATTCATTCCCTAATTTGCTTGCGTACAATGTCAACATCACCAAAAGGTATCTGGAAGGTTATAGGCGCTTCCTCGGTAGGCACACTTATTGAATGGTATGATTTTTATATTTTCGGAAGTCTGGCCACGGTAATTGCCACTCAATTCTTTCCCCAAACCAATCCAACGGCCGCGTTATTATCAACCCTTGCAACTTTTGCAGCGGGCTTCATTGTTAGGCCTTTTGGCGCATTGGTATTCGGGCGTTTGGGTGACCTTGTGGGACGTAAGTACACCTTTTTGCTTACACTCATCATTATGGGTGGTTCTACTTTTGCTATCGGGCTTGTTCCGTCTTACGAAAGCATTGGGTTTGCGGCTCCAATTATTGTGTTATTGCTGCGCCTGTTGCAGGGACTTGCTTTGGGAGGCGAATATGGTGGTGCGGCTACTTACGTTGCCGAACATGCGCCCCCGAATAAAAGAGGCTTTTATACATCGTGGATACAAACCACTGCTACGCTCGGACTTTTTGTTTCCTTAGGCGTGATATTGCTGGTAAGGCACGGATTGGACAGCGATGTAAATGTTTCTATCCAAAAATTCAACGACTGGGGCTGGCGCATACCTTTTTTGGTTTCCATAGTGCTGGTGGGTATTTCCATTTATATCCGCTTAAAAATGAATGAGTCGCCATTGTTCACCAAAATCAAGTCGGAAGGGAAAATATCAGTTAATCCGCTGAAAGAAAGTTTCGGTCATAAAACCAATCTTAAAATGGTTTTGCTGGCCTTGTTTGGCGCAACCATGGGCCAGGGCGTGGTGTGGTATACCGGCCAGTTTTATGCGCAGAGCTTTATTGAAACGGTTTGTAAAATAGATTTTGAACAATCGCGCACCATGCTCATCTGGGCTATCCTTTTTGCTACACCTTTTTTTGTGGTGTTCGGCTCCTGGAGCGACAGGGTGGGAAGAAAATGGATCATGCTGGCAGGCATGTTCCTGGCCATTGTATTTTACCGGCCCATCTATCAGCAATTTCTTGATCTTTCCGATACAACCGTTTATCAAACACAAACGCCTGCAAGCATAAGTGAGCCTGTTGTACATAAAGATGCAATAAACGAACATACAATCGTTACTACCAGCATAGTAAAAACTTTTGATAACGGCTTTGCTTACACGCAACAAAGCAGGGACACGGTTTTTGCCGGCGCATCGAAACCCGTGGCGCATGCTGTGCCTGTATATACCGGGAAGAAATTACCAGCACCTGTTTACTGGCAATTTGTATTCCTGATTTTTGTGCAGGTTATTTTTGTTACAATGGTATATGGGCCTATTGCCGCGTTTTTGGTTGAAATGTTCCCCACGCGCATTCGATATACTTCCATGTCATTGCCTTATCATATAGGTAATGGTGTGTTTGGAGGATTAACGCCTTTTATTGCTTTATTGTTAACTACCATTAATACCGGCGACAAGCTGGTAGGATTAATGTATCCTATTATTGTTTCTTTTGTATGTCTTGTTATCGGTGCTGTTTATATCAGTAATAAAAAAGATCCCGATGTAAGCGATTAAATAAAATATAATGAATCAATTGCGAAAATGGATGGGGCTCATATGGATGCTGATGGGGCCGCTGTCTATGCTCTACCTTATTAAAACGGCTTTGCATCAAATTGGCGCCCATCCTGTAACAGATACAAAAATACAATGGGCTGTATTTGTTATTGTATTTATACCTATTGCCATTGGCCTGTGTATATTTGGCTGGTATGCATGGAAAGACGAGTATAAAAGACAAATGTAAAATGGAGTCCTTATTTTTGTTGCATGTCAATCCGGGTAAATAATCTTCATAAAGTTTACGGTGAGCAAAAAGCGGTAAATGATATATCATTTTCTGTAAACAAAGGAGAGGTCGTTGGCTTTTTAGGTCCAAATGGCGCTGGCAAATCCACTACCATGAAAATTTTAACAGGCTACCTGAAGCAAACTGCCGGCGAAGCAATTGTTTGCGGGTTGAATGTTGCCGGTCATCCCCTGGAAGTAAAAAAGAAAATCGGTTACCTGCCCGAATCCAATCCTTTATATTATGATATGTATGTAAAGGAATACCTCGGGTTTATTGCCGGGGTGCATAAGCTTAAAAATAAAACCGCCGCTATAAAGGATGTTATTGAAATGGTAGGGTTAGGCCCGGAACAGAAGAAGAGGATCGGGCAGCTTTCAAAGGGATACAAACAAAGAGTGGGACTGGCTGCCGCATTGATCTACGACCCCGAAGTACTTATTTTGGATGAACCCACTACAGGTTTGGATCCCAACCAGATTGTTGAAATCAGGGAAGTGATAAAACAGCAGGGTAAAAATAAAACCGTTCTTTTTTCGTCACATATATTACAGGAGGTGGAGGCCATATGCAACAGGGTAATTATTATCAGCAAAGGAGAACTGGTGGCAGACGATATGGTAGTCAATCTGCAGGCAGCCAGTGGAAACAGGCATCGCATTATGGTTGAGTTTGCCACTGACGTGAGCATCGGATTGTTTACAAATATCCTTGAATCCACACAGGTGCAGCAGATCACCGGCACACGCTATCAACTGTTTGCACAAAACCCCGAACTGTTGCGCAGGCAATTAAGGGAACTTGCATTGCAGCATGACCTCGATATTATCTCCATGCAAAGTGAA
>CAMPJQ010000069.1 GCA_946886925.1 uncultured Terrimonas sp. | reverse complement strand
CAGGTTAATCCCTAAAGTAAATGTACGCGGAACCGGGTAGTTAGAAAGATCCACACCCTGGCTCAGGTTGCCGCCATCGCCAGCGCCATTGCCTTGCGCGCTGGTTTCAGGATTGGGGCCACCCCAGTAACTGGTAAAAGTATACAACTGCTGAATAGAAGCATATAACCTTGCAGAGTTGATTGTTTTGCTCTTTTTGAAATCCAGGCTATAGCCAAGAGTAACATTCCTTATGGTAAAATAAGACGCATTGGCAATAAAGCGGCTGTTCATCCAGTCTCTTTCAACACCGGTTACAGTACCGCCGCCAACAGTAGTGCCATAAAATCCCTTACCTGGATTGTCTACCGACCTGAAACGATACTTTGCTTCCTCTACCATATTGAACACACCATCCAGGTTGGCCGTACTGTACAAATGGCGAACCAGGAGCTGGTTGCCCTTGGAACCCGAGCCAACAACAGAAAAATCGAAATTACCGTATTGCAGGTTGTTGGTAATGCCGTAGATAAAATTGGGAAAAGGATTGCCAATAATGGTACGGTCATCTTCATTACCGCCATAAGTAATTACACCATCGCCATTAACATCTTTAATTTTGATGCTGCCCACCGTGGAACGGCCAGGAATTTGAGGAGATTTATCCAGGTCATTCTGGTTCATATAAACACCTTGTGCAATAAGCCCGTAAAATTGTCCGAATGGTTTTCCTACTTGTGTTATATGGAAGGTTCCATACACCCTGTCAATGCCATCAGCCAACGCCATCACTTTATTGCGGTTAAATGAAATATTTGCACTGGTGGTCCACTTCAGCTTTCCAACAGTATTTCTTGTAGTCACCGCGAACTCATGCCCCCAGAATTTAATTTCTCCGATATTGTCATTGAAATTACCGAATCCGGATTCCTGTGGAACCTGAACGCTGTACAACAGGTTGGTCGTATTTTTCCTGTAATAATCATAAGTAAATTGAACCCTGTCATTAAACATAGCCAGGTCTAAACCAATATCAAATTGCTTGGTGGTTTCCCATCCTAAATTGTTGTTGGCCAAAGAAGTTACCACTGCGCCTGTTGCTACGTTATTACCAAAAACGGCGTTTACCGTATTATTAACAAGTGCATATTGTGTATAGTTACCAATATTGTTGTTACCAATTACACCATAGCTGGCTCTGATCTTTGCAAAAGTTATATGCCTGATGTTTTGCATAAAATTTTCGTCCGATACAATCCAACCTACAGAAGCGGAAGGAAAAGTACCCCAACGGTTTGCAGATCCGAAGCGGGAAGAACCATCACTACGAACGGCAGCGGTTAACAGGTATTTGCCTTTAAAATCATAGGTAAGTCTTGCCAGATAAGAGGTCAGCGCCCATTCCTGTACACCATTAGTGGTTCCGCCGCGATTTATATTAAGTGCACCCTGTATAGTAGGCAGCCGGTCATCGGTATATGTATCGGCCTGGATGCGGGTAGCCTCCTGGCGGAAATGCTGGTTGGTATAACCTGCCAGTATTTCAAAACTATGATCATTGAAGCTTCTAGCGTAAGTAGCCAGGTTTTCGTTCAGCCATGTGGTATTTTCCACATTCTGCCTGATAGAAACGGCCGTGGTGGGTACAGGCACATTCATGGCGCTGGTTGCCGTGGATGGATTGAAGAAAAAGAACTTAGAGGCCAGGTATTCAACATTGAAGGTTGATTTCAACGTCAGTCCTTTAATAGGCTGATACTGCGCGTACACATTTCCCAGCAAGTTGATATCTTTTGTTTCATTTATTAACTCTTCTGCTGCTCTTACCCAGTTTGGATAATCGAAAATATTACCTGTGCTTCCGGGAAACTTATTATACAATGTAAGTTCGCCATTCGCATCACGAATAGGCATAACTGGCCAGGTATGCAAAGCGTTAAACAAAATACCCGTACCCCGGTCTCCATCCGTCCTTGGCGTGTTATCATACACATAAGAAGGAGCGATATTAAAGCCGAGCTTTACTTTATCAGAAAGTGCATAATCCGTATTCATACGAAGAGAGTACCTTTTATACGAATTATTCAGCACAACGCCTTCCTGATTGTATATTCCGGCCACTAATGCTGTACTTGTTTTATTAGTATTACTGGTAACGGTCAGGTCGTAGCTCTGTAACGGCGCCTTTCTCAGCAATGCACCATACCAGTCGTTGTTTTTACCTTCATATTGGGAAGGGTTTTGAAATTCTACAGGTACGGCCTGTCCTGCATCTTCGTAATACTCTTTTTTGAATTGGGCAAATTCAACAGCGTCCATCATTTTTATTCGCCCTCTCTGGGGTACTTGCTGCAACCCTACAAATGTACTAAGGCTCACATTTGTTTTACCTTTCTGGGCCCTTTTAGTAGTGATTAAAACCACACCATTAGCTGCCCTTGATCCATATAAGGAAGTTGAGGCGGCATCTTTTAATACAGAAATAGTCTCTATTTCATCCGGGTTAAGTGCACCAATGTTACCCGTAATCGGAAATCCATCCACCACATACAAAGGATCGCTTCCTGCAGAAACCGATAGTTGTCCGCGGATTCTAACCGACATTCCCTGCCCGGGCTTACCAGTTGTTTGGTTGATCTGCACGCCTGCCAGCTTACCCTGCAGCTTTTGGGTCATTTGCGAAACCGGTATGTCTTTAAATTCCTCCGCCTTTATATTCTGTACGGCTCCCGTTACCTGTCTCCTGAGCTGGTTACCGTAACCTACTACAACAACTTCTTCCAGCCCTTTTGTAGAAGTAGCCAAACTTATATTAACAGTGCTCCGATTGTTAATATCAACTTCCTGGCTTTCGAAACCCACAAACGAAAAAACAAGCTTTTTGCCTGTTCCCGCATTTATGGAAAACTTACCGTCGGTATCTGTTTGTACGCTGATATTGGTTCCCTTCACGGAAACCGTTACGCCCGGCAAACCTGCGGAAGAGACAGCATCTGTTACTGTTCCTGTAACAGTTCGCTGCTGGGAAAATGCCTGTAATGAAAAAAATGCAACAACCAGTAAGGTTGAAAAACATTTGATGTAAGTAATGGTTTTTTTTCTCATAACAATTTTAATTGAAGTGAATAACAAATTTTCCTTTGTGGGAAATCTAAAGTATATCTGATGGATTGGGCAATACTTCCCTGCAGCAAAATCTACATAGATTTTACAGGTCAATATTTTTACCTTACATTGATTAAAAGAGGATTAATATTTCAGAACAAAGTTGCTCCGGGGCATTCAATGTAAACAGACAGATACCCTGTTTCAGTTAAGAAGTGTTTAAACCATTTTCCAATGGCATTTGTTTTTGCATAGCAATCGTTTTTGGGATTCATATAAAAAATTAACCGTTTATCCAACACTTAATAAAAGTATTGGCATTATTTCGTATAACCGTCCTGCTCCTACATGCACCGTCTTGTATTATGGTGTACTTTATCTAAAAGCGGGTGTAGTATAACGCAGAACACAAAATAATGAACATGTAATTTTATGTATCAGGAATGCACAGCGATAATGAATTCATACGTTCCTGATCCAGCTTCAACGATAATATGCCGTTGATCCTTTATTTCTTTTTCAACGATATCAGTATTGTTGCTTAATGGTTTACCATTGCATAAAATAGTGTTGCCATTTGCAGCAGGAATATATACCGTTGCCCTGGTATTAACTGGAACGGTTACCCGTAGTTTTAAAGACGCATCGGTCTTCTTCCAGGATACAGCTATTTTACCGTATATAGAATGATAAGTTGCATCGGTATAATGAATACCCGAATCCGCAATCTCAGGCTTAATGATAAAAGTTTTAAAGCCCGCATCAACAGGTTGTATTCCTGCCATGTTCTGAAACATCCATTCGCAAACCGCGCCAAATGCATAATGATTGAAAGAATTCATGCCGGCATTGTTTTCAAAGCCTTTGTCTTTTGTAAAACTATTCCAGCGTTCCCATATGGTAGTAGCGCCATTTACTACCTCAAAACCAAGAGAAGGATAAGCCGTATCCTGAATTAAGGTATATGCCATGCTGCTGTTACCCGTAGCCGAAAGTGCAGGCAGCAATGGTTTAAATCCAAGAAAGCCGGTTGAAAGCTGGTTGTTGTTACCACGTACCAGTGCTGACAGGTACTGACCGGCTTTCATTAAATTTTGTGGTGAAAGTATATTCATATAAATAGCATTGGCATAAGCCGTTTGCGTATGCCCCGAAAAACCCAACTGCCCGTCTACATAACCCTTTCCATCTCCATAGGCAGTAGCATTGGTTTTTAATTTCCCAACAGCATCTATATAATGTGAGGCAAAAGCTTTTTTAATTTTTTGAGATATATCTTCAAAATGACCAGCGTCTTTTTTATTACCGGTCGCTTCTGCCATTTCGGCCATCAGCAAAGCGCAGTAATTATAATACATGGTAGCCAGCATATCGGGCGGTGTTTTTTTACCTACCGAAAGCCAGTCGCCAAAACCACCTTTGGGGTTAAAATCTTCGAAGCTCCCTTCGGCAAAATAATACCTGCCTTTACTCCTTGTTTCAAGAAATGCCATATACTTCATCATATAGGGCCACGACTGTTCAATGATCCTGGTATCGCCGTACATTTTATAAATATTGTAAGGACACACAATACCTGCTTCTGCCCAACCGGGCGAAAAAGTATCCGACGCCCGTATGGCGGCTTTGCCATTGGCACCCACAGGCAGCGGTGCATAAACAGGATAAGCACCGGATGGCCATTGGGCGTCATTCAGGTCAGTGATCCATTTGGTATGAAATGCGGCTATATCACTATTAAATGCGGCGGACCGCATATAGATCTGCGCATCTCCAGTCCAGCCCAGGCGCTCATCACGCTGCGGACAATCAGTTGGAATATCAAAATAGTTAGACCGCTGTGTCCACACAATATTTTTATACAACTGGTTCAGCATCTCATTATCCGTTTCAAAGTTACCTGTTACCGGTGTTGCGGAACTCATTACAATACCGGTGATATCTTTTACAGAAGGCTTTGCTTTTAAGCCGGTAATTTCCACATACTGAAATCCGTGATAAGTAAAGCGTGGCATCCAGGTTTCGCCATTTGTATTTCCTTTCAGGATATAGGTATCTGTTGCCCTCGCCTTCCTCAGGTTTTCGGTCATCACCTTTCCATCCAAATACAGCATTTCGCCGTACTTAATAATAATGGTATCACCTTTTTTGCCTTTAACTGTAAGCCTCACCACACCTGAAAAATTTTGGCCCATATTCACTACATATTTTCCCGAGTTTTCTTTTATACTTACAGGAGTAAGCTCTTCAATTATTTTAACGGGGTTGCCAGGGTATAGCTGCAATGGCAAAGCAGCTTTCTCCGGATAGGAGTGCACCTGTTTCCACGCCGCATCATTAAAGCCTGTTCTTTTCCATCCTTCCGGTTCCAGATTGGCGTTATAGGTTTCACCATTTAATATATCTGCTTCAAGAATAGCACCTGTAGATGCTTTCCATGAATCATCTGTGCTGATAATTTCCTTTTTACCATTTGTATACTCAATTTCCACCTGCGCTTTCAAAAGAGGCACTTTTCCGTAAAAGCTATGCGTTACCGGGCTACCTACCAGTAAGGCATACCCTAAATACCCGGCATACCATCCGGTGGAGAGTATAGCGCCAAAAACATTTTTACCTTTTTTTAGTTCTTTGGTTACATCATAAGCGCTGTAATAAACTCTTTTGTTATAGTCCGTCCATCCGGGAGCGAAATAATCTTCGCCAATTCGTTTGCCATTAATATAAAACTCATATAGGCCCAAAGCCGTAACATACAGGTTTGCTTTTTTTATTGTGCTGCTTACTGCAGCTTCTTTGCGCAAATAAGGAGAAGGCGGAAGATGATAGTTTTTATTTACTGATAAACCGTTTACATCATAACCGATCCATTCTGCCTTCCAGTCGCCTTGCTGCAGGAGGCCTGTACTAAAATATGCCGGCTCACTCCATGGGCCGGGTTTACCATTTTTATCCCAACTGCGCACTTTCCAGTAATAGGTTTTGTTAGATACAAGTGCGTTGCCTGCGTATTCAACCTGGTTAGTAGCGTCAGAAGCGATCTTCCCTGAGTTCCACACATCAGCTTTCTCATTGTTTAATAAAGCAACAGAGCCAGCTACCAGTATTTGCCGGGCTGTTTGCTGTTGGTTATGAACAGCAGACTGCAGTTCCCAGCTAAACCTGGGTTTCGTTGCATCAATAAATGCATTGGTTTTATACTCCACCCTCAGGTTCAGGGGTCTCAGATCAGATTGCGCCTGAACAGCAAATACAAACAGGCAGCAGAAGAAAGATAATTTTGCAACCGTTTGAAAAGCTTTTTTTAATAACGTTAGCATCTTTAGGATTTAAAATGATCTGCTTTTTGAAAATTGGCGTGGGCAAATAAAAAATATAGTAAACAGGTTCACGGTTTTATTGAATCACTTTTACACCTTTAGGCGCATCTACGGTAGTAACCACTTTTCCATTTGCCTGTTTCACATGTCTTACTTTCAGCAAACCGTAGGGTGTTGGGAAACTTCCTTCTGCAAATTGCAGATCGCCCAGATGGGGTTTAATTTCTATTACCTTACAACCTGGCGCCATTACTTTAATGCCCAGCACATGTTCGGTTAGCCACGGTGTGGGGCCACTTGCCCAGCCATGACTTAAGCTATGCCTGAAACCGATGTAACAATAGGCGCCGTAATCGCCATGAATATCTTTTTGCCCCGATTTTGGCAATTCATCAATACGCGATGCATTGGGCAGCCAATCCAGGTTAAAATCTTCCCAGAACGTGGTTGCCCCAAGGTTCAGCATGGCGCCCCAGTATTCTCTTATGGCATCTAAAGCGCCCTGGTAATCGCCTGCTTTTGCTTTCGCCTGCAGCATATAGTAACCATAAAAGGTAGAAAAATTGTGTGCGCCGTTTACCGCCAGCACTTCCTTATTGGCTTTTGCGGCTGGCATCAAATCAGTAAGCGCCATTAATGCTGCTCCCTGTTTTGAATGATTATGATCAGGAATATATTTTTTTAGACGAGCAACAGCGGCTTCGCAATTCTTTTCCGCTACCGGTTCATTTAAAATTTTGCATAGCTCTGCACCAGCACTCAACGACCATACCATCATGGCCTGTAAGCCGGCATCCACGCCTTTTGTATTCTCGCTCGAAGGCCAGTCTAAAAACCGGGTACCGTCCAATTGTTCTTTGCCATCTTTATCAATTTTTGTGATGATGTAGTCCAGCAGTTTTACCAGGTAATCTTTCTGCTGCTGCAGGTATTTCAGATCGCCATTATGATAATACCAATCTCGGTGAATAATGATCCACCACATAGAGTAGGTGCTAATGCCGTTCATCCAGCCTGGCAGTGGGGTTATGTCGCGCGAAAGATCAAGACTCTTAGGCACCACTTCATTATTGCCAAAAACGGCGCTGATCGTAGAAGTTTCGGGATGCATATCGCCCACCCAAACCAGCCTGTCGCGTTTTATGCCATCCCATAAATAATCCTGCATGTTCAGGTGCACGGTGTAAGCGCCTGTCATCCATATTTTGTTCAATAAAGTATCGCTGCTGTTGAATGATCCGAGGTAAGGAATATCCCTGAATACAAAAATGGCACGCACTTCTTTTAACTGCAATTCTACATTTTCATCGAGCAGGTCAATGCGTACAAAACGAAATCCTGTATTGCCCACTTCCAGTTTACCCAACCAGGGCACTTCCACGATCATATCGCGCATAGCATGATCATTTGTGGCATTTTGTTTGGGCTCAATATCGCTCATTGCTTCGCTGGCCGATTCTCCAAAACGAACTCTCAGTTTAACGGGTTTATTACCTGGATACATGCCGGTTACTATTTGCAACCCGCCGTGCAATTCTCTTCCAAAGTCAAACAATAAGGCGGGCTTTATTTTTGCATCACTTTTAAGCACACACATATCTTTATTGGCAAGATCGGCCTGGCCATTCCCCGGTTTCAACAGTCGCTGTTCATTTTTAATATTTGCCGGAGCATTTTCCGTTTGCCATAAAATTTTAACCGGTGAAAGATATCGGGTTACTGTTTCAGTGGATTGTGCCTGCCGGGTTTGGCTAAATACAGGCGGTAACTGGGCATATGTGGTTCCACAAATCACAGCGTGAAGGAACAATGCGGATAACAATCTTTTTTTCATTCGTAAGTATTTCTTCAGTTTTATGATGTGTGGGAATAACAATAGCAAACATTCCCTTCAGCGTTGAAGGTAGCAGCGTTACAGCATTATTTCATCCTGTACCTTCCTGAAACTGATTCCACCAGAAGTTTTGCGGGGTAGAAGTATTCAAATCATGTCGTATCAGAGGGCATTCCGCTTTAAGGTTTCAAGGCGCTTTCTAAAATGCACCATTTGCTTTTTATATTTTTCATTTCCTGCGAGGTTAGTGGTTTCGTATGGGTCGCGGGAAAGATCATACAGTTCTTCGTAATGATGTTCTGTATAAATAATGTATTTCATGGATTTGCTGATCACCGCTTCGGATTGCGGCAGTGCAGGTGTTCCGGCGAAAGTATGCTTGTAAAAAAAACCTTCTCTTTCGGGAATCTTATTATCTGTTAATGCAAAAAGATCCTCACCCTGCATTCGTTTGGGCGTAGCTACACCGGCCAGCGATAACAGGGTAGGCGCAATATCAATATTGAGTGCCAGTTTTTCAACTACTTTTCCATTTTGTGCCGGTGCACGCCGCGGATCAAATACAATAAGCGGCACACGAACAGATTCTTCATACGGATACCATTTGCCCTCCAGCCCATGTTCCCCCAATGAAAAACCATTGTCACTCATATAAATAATAACAGTATTATCCGCTACTCCGAGTTGCTGCAATTTTTCCATCATTTTGCCCACCGCTTCATCCACACCCGTGATCATCCGGTAGTAGTTTTTTACCGTTTGCTGATACAATTCAGGTGTGGAAAACAGTGGCTTCCATCTTATCCTTGCAATATTTTCATCCGTTCTAAAAAAATCCGGGAATTTGTTCCAATATACCGGATCGGCCGTGAGTGGCTCAGGAATATTATCATGTGCATACAACGTTTTAAATTTTTCCTGCACGGGATAAGTGGGTGGATTTCCATCCAACTCATGCGGCGCTTTAAAACTTACCGACAAACAGA
>CAMPJQ010000068.1 GCA_946886925.1 uncultured Terrimonas sp. | reverse complement strand
ATGCATTGCTGTTGATGCGCGTGGCTTCTTCCATCATTTTGGTTACATCTCTCATCCTCGAGTAAGATGAAAAATCCGACCTGTCCCATTTATAATATTGCCCTGCACTTTCACCATCCGTTTGAACGAGCTTTTTCTCTGCATACAGAGGACCTGTGCCATTACCAAAACGGAATGCATCCCATTCAATTTGCGTTAACTGGAGCTGGGGGTGGGTTTCTGTAACCTTATTGGGGTCAATATTGATTTCCTCTAACTTTTTGCAGGACACCAATACCGAGAAAACAGCGATATATATTATTAAGAGTTTCTTCATTTGAATGATCATTTTAGGTGTGGGATAAGGTTTAGAGTTTTACGTTTAGCGAAAAACCTATGTAACGTGGAGACGGATCCTGCAGATTCCCATCGTTTCCGATTTCATAATCCGGATCAAGCAACGGCATTTTCTTCCACATAGCAAGGTTATAACTAAACACCTGCAGGTACAATCCTTTTACGGTTTGCCCTAATTTTATCACATTGCCAAGCTCATAACCAACCGCTACCCTGCGCAGCTTAAAGAAAGAGCGGTCGAATGTGTTGGCAAACTTTTTATTTTCTTCTTCGGTTACCCGCGCACGGTATGGATACTGCTGGCCCCATGTTTGCCAGCTTACTGCAGTTGTATTAGGCGTATACTTGCGGGTATCGGAAATTACATTGCCCAAAACGTCCTGTTTCAGTTCTCCTTCAACCACTACCACACCATCGGGAACATACACCGGATGACCGGCAGCATACTCAGCAGCACGGTATTCAACAGAGTTTGGATGCTTTCCGCCCCACCACATTTTTTCGTGCGTGGTAGAGTTCATAATACCACCCCAAACACCATCAATATCTATCCCGATGTCGAAACCTTTAATGTTAAATTTATTCAGAAGGCCCAATCTCCAGGAGGGGTCGAGATGGCCGAGATTACGCACATACGGATCCCTTATAGGTAGCCCGTTAGCACCCAGTATTACCTGCCCATCCGCGCTTTTTTGCCAAACGGTAGCATAATAGCTGTCTGTTCTGTCGCCTAACCTACGGTTATTGAATGTAGCCTGATCACCATATATCTCGGTGATCCGTTTGGCATACCTCGACCAGTTGGCAGCAATATCCCACCTGAAGTTTTTGTTCTTTATTGCTTTAACGCCGGCAACAATTTCAAAGCCTTTTGTTTTATAAACGTTACCATTTACTTTGCGCGATGTAAAACCTGAAGCTTCTGAGATTCCGAGATCAATGATCTGGTTTTCATCCTTAATATCATAATACGTTAAGTCTAACGTCAGGCGGTCGTTAAACATGCCGGTCGACAAACCGATCTCATACGAAGATGATTTTTCAGGAAGAATGTTGGGATTTACAATTCCCGACGGATAGTAAACGGATTGGGTTGATCCGTAAGTGATCCCCTTATTATAAGCCGAATAAATACTGTATGGATCCAGATCGCTTGATACCTGCGCCCATGAGCCATATAATTTCAGATAGCCCACGAATTCGGGCATCTTAACAAACTCCGATACCATCGTGCTGAGTGATATGGAAGGATAAAAATAAGAGTTGTGATTGAGAGGCAATGTGGAAGACCAGTCATTGCGCGCTGTAAAACTTAAGAATACAGCATTGTAAAAATCAAGGTTAGCTGCTCCGTACAGGCTTCGGATAGACTTTTCCTGACGGAAGTTTGTAGCCTGCACCGGCCCTTGTGTATTATTAAGGCTATATACTGCAGGCACGATCAAGCCATCGGTTGATTGATACTCCTGGGTATAGGTACGGTTAAAAATAGAAGTACCTGCGTTTATACCGAGCTGAATATTTTCCGTAATATCCTTTGAATACGTAAGCAGCGCATCAGCGTCAAAATTCAATTGCCCTGTATTCCATATCTTATAATCACCATTTCTTGAATCACCATAGTTCATATAAGACTTGGGGCTTTTCATGGATTCGAAATTGGAAACGTTCCTTCCGTTACCACGGATCTGGAAATTCAGATCTTTCATGATCTTCCAGTTCGCTTTTACCTGCATATCAACTACATCCCTGTTCTGCGCCTGCTCAAGCATGTATGAAGCAAAATAGGGGTTGTTGTACCATGCATAATTATAATTGGCCTGGCGGTAACCTTCTAAACCCGGCACCCACATGTGATTTTTTAAATCCTGTCCGTTCACATCATCACTCATCCATATAAGAATGGTATAAATATGGTTTTTAGGACCGTAACCGTAACGGGGATAGTTAGGCGAAAATACTTTGTTGTAGGAAAGGGAAGTTTCAAGCGTAAAGTTCTCCGCAATATCAAACGCCGCATTGAAGTTAATGCTCCCGGTATTCAGCGACATGTTGGGTACCTGTCCTTTTTGGTAGGCATATTTTCCTGAAGCGTAATAACGTGCTTTGTTGCCTCTGTAGGCCACTGAGAAAGTATTGGTACTTACGATTCCGGTTCTTAAAAAGTCTTTCAGGTTGTTGTGGTACAAAAAATCGGTAGGCACACGCTCATATGTTGAGCGATCATCGTATATGGTACCTTTTACATCACCATACCAATCTATAGTTTCACCTGTTTGCTTATTCCTGATCGGACTGTTCCATTGAGGTACTTTAACCCCGGAATTTAATTTGGGTCCCCAGGTCATATCGCCGTCTGAAATACCCCCGTCGGCGCCATCCCAAAACTCATACTGCCCGTTTGATCCGCTGCCGTATTCCGTTTGGGTTTTAGGGAAAACGGTAAAGCCGGCCGTAAACATATTATTAGTGGTTACATTCACTTCCATGCCTTCTTTTTTAGCATTCCGGGTAGTGATGAGTATAGCACCGTTTTTACCGCGCGTACCATACAAAGCCGATGCAGCAACACCTTTCAATACGTTAATATTGTCAATGTCTTCTCCTGATACATCAAAAAAGTCTGTTTCAACCGGAACGCCGTCAATAACGATCAGGGGCGTTTTACCCCTTAGCACAAACTGAGGCCTTTGGAACATGCCGGTTGGCGTTGTTACAGTAAGTCCCGCTACCTGTCCCGATAAAGCTGTGCCCAGGTTCATTGTTCTTGAGTTGGCTAATTGTTCGGTTTTTACTTCCTGTGTAGTAAAGCCCAGTCTCTTTTTCTGTTGTTTGATTCCGATAGCAGTTACAACCACTTCATCGAGTTGCTGCGAACCTTCGGCCAAAACAACATTTAAAGAGGTTTGTCCGTTTAAAGCAATTTCCTGCGTGGTAAACCCTACCGATGAAAACACAAGCGTGGCTTCGGCAGAAGGAACAGAGATAGAGTAAGTTCCGTCGGCGGCGGTTATAACACCGTTTAAAGTGTTTTTAACAACAACATTTACTGCAGCGAGGTGGTTGCCTTTTGAATCGGCTACCTTTCCTCTTACAATTTGTTGTGCAAACAGTAATGCCGGGAGGGATGAAAATACGAGCATCATGCCCAATAGGCGTAAGAAGCCTGTTTTTTTTGTCATAAGCGTTGTTTTTTACATTTTACTATTATAATGAATAAAGGGATGGCAAAGGTTAATCTGCAATGTAAATTAAAGGTTAAGGTCTTAATTAATTGTATACTCAGTATATCAATGCTAAACATACTGATCTCTGTATCAATAAGAAAATAATTGGCTAAAAATAATCACTTTTACTAAAAAAAATTCTCCGGGCACAGGCTTTTATCAGATACACCTGCTACAGATGGCATAAGCTATAAGGTGTGAGCTTAGACTATCGTTAGTAGTTACCCATGATTTGCTGATTGCTGACCGCTCATTGCTGATCGCCGATAGCCAAACGATAAGCGCATATTGAACAAACCCTGCAACCTGAAACCTATAACCCGAAACCCGTAACTTGCAACCTGCATCCATTTCAAACGCACGACATGCTTAACGCAAAAATATTTTTCACGGCGATATTGTTATTGCTTTCCCCGCTCCTGCTTTCGGCCCAGCACCCGCTACCTTACAAAAACCCTGCACTTCCGGCAGCGCAAAGAGTTAGTGACCTGTTGCAAAGGATGACTATTGAAGAAAAGTTCTGGCAACTGTTTATGATACCAGGCGACCTGGATAACACCTCGCCAGGTCAATACAAAAACGGCATCTTTGGATTACAGGTAAGTGCAGGTTCAAAAAACGGCGATGTCGCCCAGCAGTTGCTTATCTACAGCGCATCGGGAAATGCACTGTCGCTCGCAAAGAAAATCAATAGCATTCAAAAACATTTTATTGAAAAAACACGATTGGGGATACCCATCATTGCATTTGATGAGGCTCTGCACGGATTGGTGCGGGATGGCGCTACATCATTTCCGCAAGCCATCGCCCTTGCCGCTACATTTGATACAGCACTCATGGGCCGTGTTGCACATGCCATTGCTGTAGAAACAAAGATGCGGGGTATCCGGCAAATTCTTACCCCTGTTGTAAATATTGCCGGCGATGTGCGCTGGGGACGCACTGAAGAAACGTATGGCGAAGATCCTTACCTGAGCAGTGAAATGGGTGTGGCCTTTGTAAGTGCATTTGAAAAGATGAACATCATTACTACTCCAAAACATTTCGTGGCCAATGTTGGTGACGGCGGGCGCGACAGTTATCCCATTCATTTTAATGAACGCCTGCTGGAAGAAATTTATCTTCCGCCCTTTAAAGCCTGCATAGAGCGCGGTGGATCCCGTTCGGTTATGACCGCCTACAATTCATTAGACGGCATTGCCTGCAGCGCCAACAACTGGCTGTTGAATAAAAAGCTAAAAGACGAATGGGGTTTTAAAGGGTTCGTGATCTCCGATGCAGGCGCTACCGGTGGAACAGTGGTACTGCACAATACAGCAAAAGACTATCCTGAATCCGGTAAACAATCCATTACCGGGGGACTGGACGTAATTTTTCAAACGGCGTATGATCATTATAAACTTTTTATACCCCATTTTTTAGATGGCGGCATTAATATGAAAAGAATAGATGACGCTGTATCAAGGGTATTGCTCGCCAAGTTTGAACTGGGTTTATTTGAACAGCCTTATGTTTCTGAGTCGGCGGTAACAAAGTCGTTGGCTGCACACAAAGCCCTTGCCAGGGAAGCCGCTGCAAAATCTGTTGTGCTTTTAAAGAATGATAAAAATATCCTGCCCCTTTCCAAAAAAATCCGCTCCATTGCTGTTATCGGAACAGAAGCAACAGAAGCCAGGCTGGGAGGTTACAGCGGACCAGGAAACAATAAGGTTTCCATACTGGAAGGCATACGCCAAAAAGCAGGAAAAAATATTGCAGTATCCTATATGCCAGGTCCGGGAAGGAGTTCGAAGGCCTGGACTGTTGTAGGCGGCAAATATCTTACCCATACTGAAAATGGAAAAGCAGTCCCAGGTTTACACGCCAGCTATTTCAATAATATCCACCTTTCCGGTGAGCCTGCTGTTAACAGAACCGATGCAACCGTGAATTTTTCCTGGACATTGTTTACCCCCGATCCGGCCATTACCCAACAGTTTTATTCGGTTAGATGGACGGGGACATTAAAGTCGCCCGCATCGGGCAAATACAAAATAGGACTGGATGGGAACGACGGCTATCGTTTATACATCAACGACAGACTTATTATTGATAACTGGACCAAACGCAGCTACAACACCCTAATGGCAGATTTTAATTTTGAAAAAGATAAGGCATATACACTAAGAGTTGAATTTTTTGAACCGGTAGGAAATGCACATATAAAACTGGTATGGAATGCGGAAACAAAGGCAGACTGGAATGTTAAGATACAGGAGGCTGTAGCCGCGGCGCGGAAATCGGATATTGCCGTGGTGGTAGCAGGTATACATGAAGGTGAGTTCCAGGACAGGGCAATGTTATCCCTTCCCGGGCGCCAGGAGGAATTGATTCAACAGGTTGCAGCCACCGGTAAGCCGGTGGTGGTAGTGCTGGTTGGTGGCAGCGCCATAACCATGAGCAACTGGTTAAATAAAGTAAACAGCGTGCTGGATATATGGTATCCCGGTGAAGAAGGCGGGCATGCCGTTGCAGATGTTTTATTTGGTGATTATAACCCTTCGGGTCGTCTGCCCATTACTTTCCCCGTACATGAAGCGCAATTGCCATTGGTATATAATCATAAACCCACCGGGCGCGGAGATGATTACTATAATTTAAGCGGACTGCCCTTGTTCCCTTTCGGGTATGGTTTAAGCTATACGCAATTTGAATACAGTGACCTGCAATTTGAAAAGAATGTCATTTCAGCAAGCGACTCCACCCGGGTGCGTTGCACCATAAAAAATACCGGGCAATTTACAGGCGATGAGGTTGTACAGTTGTACATTACCGATAAGCTGGCATCTGTGGCACGGCCTGTAATGGAACTTAAAGGGTTTCAGCGGTTAACCCTGCAGCCAGGTGAAGGTAAAACCATATCATTTACCATAACACCTGGTTTACTGAGCATGCTGAATGCAGGGATGGAAAGAATTGTAGAACCCGGAGCATTTACAATCATGATCGGGGCATCATCGAGGGATATACGGCTTAAGGAAGTGTTGGTGGTGGAATGACTACAGTGGGTTGAGAAAATGAAAAATGCTGTCTGACACTCCCTTATTGCGTACCGACCAAATCTGCAATACAGTCCGCAGCTATACAAAGTCTCCAGACTTTGTATGCAGTATGTTCTTCCGGGATTCCGTCCCGTAGCGCATTTGCTTTGGCGATGGACTTCATTACAGAACTATTGTATATATTTTGTAGTATTGGTTAAAACAAGCAGTTGCGGGAAAGATGTTGTTCCTTTATCAATAAGCTTGCTTAACTCTCCTACCGTATGAAAATAAGAACCTAATACAATATCTGCATCGCCATCATGATCAAAATCTCCTGTTTCCATGGTCAGCCATTTCCCCAAAGCCCCTTCAATGGGAGATGAAGGATTAAAATTTAAATTCCCCTGGTTTGAAAAATAAACAAATCCATTTTCAGGATGTTTCAGGTTTGCATAAAACGCGATGGCAGCAATATCCAAATCCCCGTCATTATCAAAATCTGCAGCTACGGCTTTTGATGTTCCATACAATGGATAAAACCACGCTTCTTTGAAATTGTCTTTGCCATCATTAAGGTAAATACGAACGCCGTGATAATTTTTATTAACAGCGGAATAATCCCAGTTATCGCCATTGGTAAGTAAAATATCCAGGTACCCGTCTTTATTAAAATCCGCCAGTTCAAAATAACTTGCCCCGAACACCGGTGAAAACTGAAGGAGTTTTTTTTCTTTGAATTTACCCTTCCCCAAATTATAAAACAGGGAAATACCTTCCCATGCCTGCGACATTAGCGCCATCAAATCAGGTTTGCCATCTCCGTTAAAATCTTTGACCTCTACCTTTCTGGCGCCGGGAAGATTTTTAATAATATTTTCTTTTGATGTCTGAAAATCATCATACCAGGCCAGTTTCCCGGCATTGTTTCCAAAATTGCAGATTACCGCATCTTCTTTCCCATCAATATTCAGATCTGCCCGCGCAAACTGCACCGGTCTTGATAAATGATCAATATTAATTTCCGGCAATGGCGTTCTAAAGCTGGTGTCGAACGACAGGAGGCGACCCAACTGCTGATCGGAAGGGCTAAAACTCCCGATGGTTAAAAGTATGGGAGCAGCGTCTTTTCTAAAAATGATATCAACAGGAGCGCTTTCCGTATTCCATGCCGATTTAAAGTTAAAATTGTTATCCAGTATGTACAATTTATACTGTCCGTCGCCTATGTACATTTCATCCGATGCGTTGTTGAATTTGAGCATGGTTGTCTTGGGGAGCGGCTTATCGTCGAAACTGATCCCCCTGGTTGTAAATAGAGAAAGTGTATCCTGGATGGGATCGTGCTTCTTTTGCGGCAACGGTTCTTCGGGTGCTTCCTGTTCAAAATATTTTACAATTTGATTCCAGTCTTTTTTGGCTATCAAAGGAACTGCAGGATATACATTCAATTTGCGCATGATGGGTTGCTCCTCCGGAAGCAAATCTGCATAAGGGTCTTTGCCGCTTTCATTTATACCAAGCCTTAACCCCATATTGGGCAATACGCGGTTTATCCAGGTTTTTTTATCCAATAACGAAGGATCGGGGAAAAGATGGCACATCTGGCAGTATTGCAGGGCCAACCGTTTGCCGGGTGGCACAGAATCCCTGTTTGGATCCGGTATTGAGCTGCCTGAAAAAGCCCGGGGTTTGCTTTCTGTTATTCCCGTATTCAAAACCAACAAAGGAATCAGGAAAGTAAAAATCCAACCGGCTTTAATAACAGACATGCTACAGATATTTTAATACGGGTATACAAAAGTAAAGAGGCAGATCGTGACCTGCCCCTTTACTTATATATTTCGCTATCTTGTTTTTTTGCGAATTATTTTACATCCCAAAAAACTTTGGTTGTAACATTATCTTTAGATGCAACCGCCTCATAGTTCGCTCCATTCAATATACGTTCTGTTGAAGGGTATAACAGCCGCACGGGTGGATTGGGAGATAAAGTGGAACTGGCGTCAGTAGGGAAATTGAGATCCGGGTATTTGGTTCTCTTATATTCCGCCCAGGCCTGATTAGCCTGCATGATTCCAAAATCAATCCATTTTTGTGTACCTATTTTTTTGAGATTTTCTTCCTGGTCTGCACCATAAGCAACCAGCGGGTCAGCAAGAAAAGCATTCACAGCCAATTGTGCCGGAGGTGTTTCATGCGTACCCCAGGAGTCATTCAGGTGATTGAGGTAATAATAAAAATCAATGGATTGGACTATACCCTGCTCATATGCCGCCTTTGCATCACCTCCACCCCATCTTTCATATGCTTCTGCTTTAATGAAACTTACTTCTGATGCGGTTAAAATGATCCCGGGAAAATTCCGGTTCTTAATAAAGGTTACAGAATCATATCTTGAATAATAGCCCGCTGTTGAAGAGTCTGTTTGACGTGCACTTGACCATGTATTAATGACACCATGATATTCGCCATTTTTATTGGCACTGAACAGAACAGGCAAACGGGGATCGCTGGAAGGATTCATCACATCCTCCACCATATACCCTGGTGCCAGGCTATTAATTCCAAAGCCGCTTTCCATATCCCCTGAAACCAGGCTTCCTTCAGCAACGATCTGTATTGTTTCATCAATATTATCTACTATAGGATATTGAGTTGGATTACCAAGAATTTCCTGAACAATAGCTTTTGATCCGGTTTCATCTGAAAAAGAGGTACGCATAGCCAGACGCAGGCGCAGTGAGTTGCAATACTTTCTCCAT
>CAMPJQ010000067.1 GCA_946886925.1 uncultured Terrimonas sp. | reverse complement strand
AAACTGTATCGTGAAAAATGTTTTTTTTCTTATTGCAGCAAGTATAGCACTTGCCGCCTGCAGCAACAAAAAAATAAGTAGCAGCCATGATGGGAATGCGGGCAACGGCCAATGGATCAGCCTCTTTGATGGCAGATCATTTGATGGCTGGAAAGAAAGTGAAGGACCTTCATTTACCATTGAAAACGGCGCTATAAAAGTTGCAGGTAAACGCTCTCACCTGTATTATGACGGACCGGTGCAAAACCACTTGTTTGAGAATTTTGAGATCAAAATGCAGGTAATGACCAGGCCAAACTCCAATTCCGGCGTTTATTTTCATACCAAATTCCAGCAGAAAGGCTTCCCGGATGATGGATTCGAAGTACAGGTAAACAATTCACACAGAGACTGGAAAAGAACTGCAGGCCTGTATGATATTAAAGATACTGCCGCCACTTTTGTAAAAGATGATGAATGGTTTGAGCTGGGTATACGGGTTGAAGGCAAACATGTGGTTACCAAAATCAACGGGCAAATCATCATTGACTGGACGGAACCCGAAAATGCCGTTGCTCCCGAAGGGCATCCCGGCCGTTTAATAAAACCCGGCACATTCGCCTTCCAGGCACATGATCCTAACAGTGTGGTATATTATAAAGATATAATGGTGAAACCGTTGCCTTAGGTAAGCATCCGGGTTGGTATTTCGCTTTGGCTGTTATCAGCAGGCTGAAGGATATAACAGGATGGGTGGCAGCAGAATGGCCGTGTACAAAACACGATTCTTTATATTTCATCAGCCGGGTACATGATCCCCGCCTTTCTTCTTATCTCATCCATGGTTTCCATTAGTAATAAAGTGTCGGCGTGGGTCATTACCGGGCTTTCGGTTAGCCCTTTGCGTAAGCATTCACCCACATGCCTCGCTTCGTAATGATAACCCCATCCTTCAGTGTGCTGCACAGGAACAATGGTTTTGGTATCTGCCCTGCCGGGGTAAAATTCAACAGTGGTTTCCGGTGTATAAAAGCGGTGCGTAAGCCTTATTCGGCCTTTACTGCCGCTGATATCGGCTTCGGTGGCCAGGTGTGTGGAGTAGGAAGAAAAAAGTTGTGCCATAGCGCCGCTGTTGTAACGGAATAAAATAGCGCATTGTTCATCAACGCCGGTGGCGGCGGGCGTCATGCTGGCTTCAATATGATCTGGTTTGCCTAAAGCTGATAATGCATAAAAAACATTGTAAATGCCGATATCCAGCAGTGTGCCGCCCCCCAGCACAGGGTTAAAAACACGGTCTGCAACGGGTTCCTGTGGAATGAATCCAAAATTGATCAGTACGTTTTTTATTTCGCCCAATTGTCCCGTGCCGGTCAGTTCCATCATTTTTTGCCAGGAGGGAATAAATTTCGACCATAAGGCTTCCATCAAAAATACCTTTTGTGTTCGGGCGGCTGATATCATTTCTTTTGCCTGGCGGGCATTTAAAGCAAATGCTTTTTCGCACAGCACCGCCTTGCCATGCTGCAGGCAAAGCAGGGCGTGTTCATAATGCAGCCCATGTGGCGTGGCTATGTATATTACATCTACATCCGGGTTTTGCACCAGGTCCTCGTAACTGTCGTATTGCAGCGCCGAAGGATATAAGCCGGAAAATAATTCTGCGTTGGCCTTGCCGCGTGAAGCAATGGCGAAAAGCTCGGCGTCTTCTACCAGTTTCAAATCGGATGCAAATTTTTGTGCTATACGCCCGGCGCCCAGTATGCCCCATCGGATTTTTTTGTTCATGTTTGTGAAATGTTTTTGTATAAGCGGTTAATGCTACAACGATACAAGATCAGTTGGGCAGTTTTATTTTCAGAAGCCTGCACATCTGGCCGTACAGCCTTAACATTTTTTTAATGCCAATTTCAATTTTAGTCCTGATAAAGATAAGTGCCTTTGTTCAATAGCGGTACAGGCGATGAATGGATTGCGACGCAACGATGTTAGACCAGGGAACCGGAAGCTGGTATCAAAAAAAAGTCGTTCCGGTAATTTAAAATGGCGTCGCGTTACGATCCAATTACGTTCAGGCCCGAACGGCACACCATCGTTCTATGTCATTTTCATTTGCGCATACTCATGCACCATTATGCCCGCTTTGCCCGATTTGGCTGCGGCAAGCATGGCTTTGGCTACATCGGTGGCATCAATGGCGCGGTATTTTTTTAATGAGCCCGGCAGCATAAAAGACAGTGCAGGCATAATGGACTGGGCCAGTTTTTCTCCTTTTCTTTTTTCTTCGCGGTTACCCAGCAAAAGCGATGGACGGAAAATATGAAGCGACACATAGGGGAGGGCATGAATAGCAGCCTCCATGCTTCCCTTGAGATGCAGGTAAAAATTAGAGGATTTGGGATTGGCGCCAATAGCAGATACCACTAAGTATTGAGAGAATCCGTTATCTATACCCCATTGCGCGGCATGTACGGGTATGTCAAAATCAATACGGCGGTACAGTGCTTTATCTCCATTTACTTTTTCCATCGTAGTGCCAATGCAGCAAAAAATAACATCCCCCTTTCCCAGGGCACTGTGAAAATTATCGTGATCGTTGAAATCGGTGATCTGTATTTCAAGCTTTGGGTGTATAAAGGCAAATGGCTTTCTTACCAGCACCCTGATTGTGGTAAAATAATCATCCCCTAATAACAGGTGTAACAAATGATTGCCAATTAAACCTGTTGCACCGAGCAGCACTGCTGTTTTTGCTTCCATCTTTTTTGTTATTTTGCAGTGAACAGATAGGCTATGCAAATCCAGGAAAACATTTCGCTCAGGCAATATAACACTTTTGGAGTAGATGTGCAGGCACGTTACTTTTCTCATTTTACCAATGTTGATGAACTGGGTGAATTGATTGAAGCAAAACCCAGATTAAAAAAAATCATTCTCGGCGGAGGCAGTAATATTCTTTTTGTAAAAGATGTAAAAGGGCTGGTATTAAAGAACGGGATAATGGGTATTGAGGAAATAAAGGAAGATGATAGTTATGTGTATGTACGCGCAGGTGCAGGAGAAAACTGGCATCGGTTTGTGCAGTACTGTATAAAGCGCCAATGGGCGGGGCTGGAGAATTTATCTTTGATCCCCGGAAATACCGGCGCTGCCCCTATGCAAAATATAGGAGCGTATGGGGTGGAGCTGCAGGAAGTATTCAATAGTCTTACGGCGTTTCACATTCACGAGCGGAAGCTGTATAATTTTACGGCGGGCGATTGTGCCTTTGGCTACAGGGAAAGCGTATTCAAAAAAAAATACAAAGATAAGTTTGTTATTCTGAACGTTTCTTTCCGGTTACGCAAACATCCGGTATTTCATACTTCCTATGGAGCAATTCAGCAGGAACTGGAAAAAATGGGAGTAAAAGAATTAAGCATACAATCCATTGCAGAGGCTGTAATCAATATCCGTTCTTCCAAATTGCCCGACCCTTCGGTAATTGGCAATGCGGGCAGTTTTTTTAAGAATCCCGAAATTTCAAAAAAGCAGTTTGATGCTTTGCACAAAAAGTATCCTGCCATACCACACTATCCTGCCAAACAATATGCTCCCCCTTCGGGCGGAGATCGGGTAAAGCTGGCGGCCGGCTGGCTTATAGAACAAAGTGGCTGGAAAGGATTTCGCCGGGGCGATGCAGGCGTGCACGCCAGCCAGGCGCTGGTACTGGTAAATTATGGCAACGCTACAGGAAAAGAAATATATGATCTCAGTGAAGAGATTTTACACAGTGTTCACAAAAAATTTGGAGTGCAGTTGGAGAGGGAAGTGAATATAATTTGAGGTTACAGGGTACAGGTTGCAGGACATGGTTACAATACTGGTTTATTCTTGCTTGCCCAAAACACCTGGAAGTTAAATGACAGGAACCAAACGAAATCCGAAGTTAAAAATCCGAAATTCGACGGGCTACACGATGAACTAAAAATCAGAAATCAACAAATCAGAAATCAGAAATCAGAAATACCTGACCTCCGACTGAATGCTGATAGCTGACTGCTCACAGCCCACGCCTAATACCCTTCCTGCTCAAAACCCTCTTCATCTTCAAAAGATGATGCTTCCTTACCCATATTGAGCATGGAGCCCATCAGATCTTTAAATTCAATTTTACCATCCAACACTTTTTTACTGATCAGCGAGTACGATGATAAGCCATGCAGGATCAGCTCCATCAGCAGCGCCGTTTCTTTTTCATTGGCATGCGAAAAAGTTTTCTTCACCAATCCGTACAGTCCGTCTACTTTATATAACAGTTGGATTTTTTCTTTATCCTTTACATTGAATAATATATCCAGTGTATTTCCCTTGTCGAACCAGTTGATAATAGAACGGTAAGGATTATCCGTTTCTTTTTGCTGTACTTTTCTTTTCTTTAGGGTGTCAGGATTAGGAAAATACTGTGCAAACTGTGTGCGGATGGCTTTGCCCAGCAAATTAAATGCTACCTGGTAGGGGCCTTCCTGTTCTCCTTCATATACCAGTTCCACTTTACCTGTAACAGAAGGTATAATGCCGGTTAAATCGGAAATCCATACCTGTGTTTCCTTTTCCTTGTTGATGATCGCTCTTCTTTCGGCTGCACTTACCGCATTTTCGTATGCGGCAATAGGTAAGCGTGCGGATACGCCGCTTTTCTGGTCTACCATTTCACTTGCCCTTGCTTCAAAGGCCACCTGTTCTATCAGCCGTTTTACCAAGTCGCTGATCTTTACTTTTTCCGTTTGAGCATCCAGTATATCCGCTTCCTGTTCGGTAATGGTAAGCGAGTCTTCGATGTTTTTTGGATAGTGGGTTAATATCTGGCTTTCTATACGGTCTTTTAAAGGTGTTACAATGGAACCTCTGTTCGTGTAGTCTTCGGGGTTAGCGGTAAACACAAATAATATATCAAGGGGAAGCCTCAATTTAAATCCGCGTATCTGGATATCGCCTTCCTGCAGAATATTAAACAAGGCAACCTGAATTCTTGCCTGCAGATCGGGCAGTTCATTGATAACAAAAATGCCTCTGTTGCTCCTGGGAATAATGCCATAATGAATTACTCTTTCATCGGCAAAAGCCAGTTTCAGGTTGGCTGCTTTTATCGGGTCTATATCGCCTATCAGGTCGGCAACGCTTACATCGGGTGTGGCCAGCTTTTCGCCATAGCGTTCGCTGCGGTGCAACCATGCAACAGGCGTAGCATCTCCCTTTTCGGCGATCAGTTCCTGTGCATGTCGCGAAAGGGGATGCAGCGGGTCATCATTGGTTTCACTGCCCGCTATAACCGGAATGTATTCATCTAACAATTCAATCATCTGGCGGGCCATACGCGTTTTTGCCTGCCCGCGAAGGCCGAGGAATAAAATATTATGGCGCGATAAGATGGCTCTTTCTGTATCGGGTATTACACTTTCTTCATAACCAACAATCCCTGGAAATGTGGGGTCTCCATGTTGTAATTTCAGGATAAGATTAGCTCTCATTTCATCTTTGATTCCCTTGCTTTTGTATCCCGATTTTTTTAATTCGCCTAATGTTGCCGGTAATATGGTTTTACTCATCTTTTTTACTGCTTTTTAAATAGAACAGGTTGAATTGTCTCCTGGGGAGTAATGGCTGTTCTATTGGTTTAATACACCGTTTTTTGTTTCCCGTTTTCAAAATCCCTGAATACAAATGCGCCTAAGTTATCCAATGCTGCAAAATAGGCTTTACCGTTATTGGTTTCTGTAAATTCCGTTACAAAGCGCTGCAGGTGCGGATCGGTGGCGATCATAAAAGTAGTAATGGGTATTTTTATTTTTTTGCACTGCGCTGCAAGATTGATACAGCGGTTAATGATCTTCCGGTCTAACCCGAAACTGTTTTTATAATATCGTTTGCCTGATTTAAGACAGGTAGGTTTTCCATCGGTGATCATGAAAATCTGCTTATTGGGATTTTTACGCCGCCGTAAAATATCCATTGCCAGTTCCAGTCCTGCTACCGTGTTGGTATGATAAGGTCCCACCTGAAGGTAAGGTATATCCTTAATCTCAATGGGCCATGCATCATTGCCAAATACTACAATATCCAGCGTGTCTTTTGGATATTTGGTAGTGATGAGTTCACTAAGGGCCATGGCCACTTTTTTAGCAGGTGTAATACGGTCTTCCCCATAGAGGATCATCGAATGCGAAATATCTATCATCAGTACCGTTGAAGTTTGCGATTTGAAATCCGTTTCCCTGATCTCCAGGTCGTCTTCCCGCAACTGCAACTGGTCTACACCATGATTGATCTGTGCATTGCGGATAGAGCTCACAAAATCAATCTGCTCCAGCATGTCGCCAAACTGGAAAGGACGGGTTTCGGGATTGATCTCATCGCCCTGTCCGGGTTTAAAGGTTTGATGATCGCCTTTTTTTGTTTTTTTAAGCTTGCCAAAAATTTCTTCCAAACTTTTTTTACGTATTCCCTTTTCGGTTTTAGGAGTGATGCTGATCGTCCCGTTCTCCCGGTTTTCATCAATATACCCTTTATCTCTTAAGTCGTCAATAAAGTCGCCCATACCGTATTCATCATCGGTCAACTGGTATTGTTTATCCAATTGCGTAAGCCAGTTCAGCGCTTCGCCTGCATCGCCGCTGGTATAAGTAAGCAATTGCATGAACAGGTCGAGCAACTGCTCAAACCGTGTTTTGCCGCTTTGCCGCGGATCGTATAGTGAAAAATGAAACCCTAACATATCAAACTCCTTCTTTGTTTAACAAGTGCATTGCATGAGGTAAAACCGGAAGCAGGAAGCGGGTGGCATGGCGTGACCAATCGTTGAAGCAGTATAATTTGATTTTACCTCTTACAGTTGCCCTGCAATTTAAGACATTCGCGGCAGATAGAAATATGTATGCCGCCGATGCACCGGCAGATCCATCTGAATTTGCGAGGAGCACCAGGGCCCGACACTTTTGTTAAGCAGTGCTTTAGCTTCATGTGTGCGGTGGGGACACCGCCCCGGCAGGCTGCCCCGGTTGCTGGAGGCACCAACCGGCAACAAACATGCACAATTCCAGGCAACCAATGGACATTTCGGGATGGCGAAAGGGCTTTGATCCTATTATCAGCTTGAATTTTATGATGCAGATACTTCCCTGGGGCCGACATGACAGACTGTGATTCGATGTTCAGTATTGGTACAACTGCTCAACATTAGTACCATTGTTCAGTATATCTCCTGACGTTTGTCATGCCGACATAGGAGGCATCCGTGCCTTCCCATCAATGCACAATCCATGAATAATATGTTATGCTTTGATTGTGAAAGATGAAATACATCCTTTTTATACCGCAGCCCCACTTTGCCGGAATAGCTGCACATTCATGGATTTGCAATGCTTCCTGTTCATTCGAAGAAGTTATGGTTATGATTTTAAAAGTTAACTTAAGCAGCCACTAATGCGTGAATGAATGTATCAAACTGCATTGGAATACTCGTGAATGCGTGGCTATTTGAGTTAAAGATCAATCTGCCGGGCTATGGCGTCATAATCGTAGCCGGCCCTCGTAAGCGCCCTTTTGGCGGCTTCCAGCGCAAAAGCTGCCGGATGATGCGGGTGTACCGGCACTTCCGAAACATGGGCAAGCTGTTCTAAAAGTTCCGTAGTTTGATTTTGGGTCAGTGTTTCGCATATATCGTACATGCCACCGGGCTCTTCTTCTGCAATATCATGCCTGTATAGAACATGCCGCAGCACTTTTATCAGCTCCGGCGTGGGCGGGGGCACCATTAAAGCGGTTATTGCGCCGTGGTCAAGACGGAGTTTTGCGGCAAGCGGCACGGGAATGCCTCCGTTTGCTTTCTGCGCGGCCGGGAAAAGAATTTTCTCTTCCATTTTGATATGTGTCAGCAGTCCTGCACGAAACCGGTGATAATATTCCATTTGAATTTCATCGGGTTTTTTGGTTGCCAGATCTAATAATTCCTCGATGCGGCGATGGTCTTTTGTGAAAAATTGATATAGGGGCTTGTTCATTGATTGATGAATAATGCGATATTATTAATGTTTTCGTTTGCGGGACGGAGTTCCGGAAGAACATACTGTATACAAAGTTCGGAGACTTTGTACAGCGGACGGATTTTGTATAGCAGATTCCAAACTTCCCCGAAGTGCGGAACGATTAGTTTTAGTTCTCAAACCGGTAAGTTCCCGCAGGCGCTTCAAATACAACATAGCCATTGCTGACCCCTGTTTTTTTTGCGTAAGCTGAATTTACCTGAACTGTTTTTCCATTTTCATCAGGGAAATAAATGGTTGCCGTGCAATTAGGGGGAATGGTAACCAGGTATACCAACTTATTATTTTCACGCTTCCAGTGAGCTTTGATATTCCCAGAAGGGGAGTCAAACGCTGCTTTTGCCCACCTTAACTGCTCCCCGGTGAATCGGGGAACACGCAGGCTGAATTTCCTGAAACCCGGAAAGGCATTATCCTTCCTGATTCCGGCAACCCCATCAATATACCATGCCCCGGGATATAGGTAAGAGCTGTGCAGCAGGGAGTGGCCGGGAAGATCTTTTTCCCACATTTCCCACATGGTGGTAGCACCATTTTCACGCATAAAGCCCCAACTGGGGTACGTTGTTTGGGAAGTCATGGAATAGAGCAGATCATCCCGTCCTTCTTCCCGGAGTACCTTAAACAACATTGTTCCCCCGGTTATGCCTGCATCAATGTGTCCTTTCTGGTTCACCAGGATCTCTTTTTCCAATCGTTTCATCACTAAGGGACGTAATCCTGCAGGCATAATATCTCCATACAATGCAGCCGCCAGGCTTCTCATGCTACTGTCGGCATAGTTATGATCAGCAGCATGATACCAGGTTTGGTGAACAGCTTCGCTTGCCGATTTTGCCTGTTGCTCCCATTGTGCTGCCTCTTCATTTCTGCCTATGACCCGTGCAAGTTTTGCGGCTGTCTTGAGGTTATAAATCCAGTAACAGTTATTGAAAAAAAGGTTTTCATCAGAATAATTGTTCATGCCCTGTGTGGTAGCGTGCGGCCAAAGCCAGTCGCCTAAAAAATCCCATCTTCCTCCGTAGCGGGTCAGCATGTTGTTTTTTACGTGCGTATCTAAGAAACCAAGCCAGCCCCTGATCATATCAAAGTTTTGTTCTATGGCGCGTTTGTCGCCCAGGTATTCATAAAGGAACCAGGGCAGTGTAACCACAATGCCGCCCCATGCCGGCCCGCCTCCCCCATGATAGGTGGGAGCGGTTTGAGGTAAGATTCCCCCGCCCAGGCGTCGTCCGCTTCCAACCTTTTTATGCGCCCATGTGGTATCGTTCATGTTTCCAACCATCGGTTCTGTGCCCTGCACATCC
>CAMPJQ010000066.1 GCA_946886925.1 uncultured Terrimonas sp. | reverse complement strand
GTATTGCATGATATGCCAAAGACGGCGCATATTGAAGCAACTAAAAAAAACTTTTTCATGTTTGCGTATTCAGGTAAATATTTGATGGTGACTATTGTTTCTGCCAGGCAGATTTTAGTTTATATATTTCCATGTTTTCCACTTTCACATTTCCTCCTTCGCAAAAAAATTCCAGGTCATTAAAAGTGTATACCGGAATAAAGCAACCGGATAATGATATTTTGCCGCCATTGGCAAATACTTCCAAGGAAGCCCTGTCGGCCAGTATGCGCAACTCAATTTTTCCGTTCACGGGTTCAAGATCAACGGTCTTTCCCAGTACGCTTAGCTTCTTATTCTTCACATCATAACGCACAGGCGTACCGCTTGTTTCGTAACTGCCTTTGCGGATCACAAAGCCGAAAGATCCGGCAGTGCCGGGTTCTATTACTGCATGTATATCCAATGCATCTCCCTTTACGGCAGATAATATATGGGAGCCGGGCTGTACAGTTTTGTTGACTATCGAAAATTTTTCGCCATAAATGTTTTTTATTTCCTCCACAGGGTTCCTGCAAACGCGCAGTCCTTCAGGAAACCTTTTTAAAGTGAGTACGCATGGAAAAGCCATTTGCTGGTTAAACGGAGCGTCGGGATAAATGCCACCATTCATCCATCCAATTTGTATTCGCCTGCCATCTTCCACGGGAATATCGCTGTAGGATTGAGCGGCGTAAAAATTATTGCCCGGATCCATTTTTATTTTTTCCGTTTCAGGCGTAAAGGTGCTGCCATCAAAGCTGCCAACAAAGTACCCGCCGTCTGCACCATGAAGTACCCATTTTTTTTCTGCCGGGTTGCCATCAACGGCCAGCTCAAACAGGTCGGGGCATTCATACATTCCCTTTATAAAACTTTTTTGTTCCCATTGCAGCAGGTTGGCAGAATTGTATATGGCAATTCCTCTTTCCTGTTGATCTTTATCGGGGCCGATATACAAAACCATCACCCATTTTTTTATCGGCTCATACCAAAAAACTTTAGGATCGCGTTCATCCATTGTTCCATTCTTCATAACCGGTATCACCGGGTTGGCATAGGTTTGCCAGCTTTTACCTGCGTCATTGCTGTATACCAGCCGCTGCCCGCAATGCATTGCTGTATATATGGCTACAATCGTTTTTTCATTGCCTTTTTGCAATCCGGCAGTATTGTTCCAGTCTACCACCGCGCTTCCCGAAAACGCGGGGCATTTATAATGATCGGGTGTGCCTTCCAACGGGTAAATGGCTAATGGACGGTGCTTCCAGTGCAGCAGGTCGTTGCTTACGGCGTGTCCCCAGTGCATATTACCCCAGCCTTTACCATAAGGATTGTGCTGGTAAAAAAGATGGTATTGGCCTTTGTAATATACCAGCCCGTTCGGATCGTTCAGCCAGTTTTTTTCTGCCGTAAAATGAAATTGCGGGCGATAAGGTTCATTGTAGTAAGACGCATTTGTTTGGGCAAAACACGAAGCCACTGACAATATTGCAACAGCGGCAAAAACAAACAGGAATGAGTGACGCATAAATTTCCTCTGATATGTTAAGAAAATGGATGTTGAATACAGACGAAAGATAAGGCTATTTCTTTTTGTTAACGGGCCTGCCGGTTTTTTTGTCCTGGTTATTTTGCAGTTGAGTTGTTATTCATTCAATATCTTCTTTGCCTGCTGCACCATCTCCTCTGCAGGTATTGTTTTTAGTTTTTCAATTGAGAATTGCTGCAAAACTTCGTCTAATTTTTTTAACGATTGTGTATCGCCTTTTGCCGTAAATGCTTTTTGCATCAGCTTTATCTTTTCAAAATCCTGGATGCCTTCAATGAGTTTTTCAAAGCGTATAGAAGTTCGCGGTCCGGGGTAAACCTGGTAGGTATCTCCTGCGGGCCAACTGCGGAAGCGGGAATCCCTGAGAGGGTCGGCTACCCAACTGTTGTAGGCCCACCGCAGGTAGCCTGTAAAGCCTTTTGCTGCGGCATACCAGCCAATCCATACATGTTCGGCAGGAGGAGAGAAGGTAAAACCGTTGGGATAAGGCTCAACGCAGCAGGTATAATAGGTGCTGGGCTTGCCTTTAGCGATGCGTTCTTTAAGTATGGCTTCATCAAATTGCTGGTTAGACGCCAGGCAATAATCAAATATGTCTTTTTCTATTTCGGGGTGATAGTTGCCTGCAAGTGCGATCTTCCAGCCCGCATCAATGCTTTTAAGCAATGCAATTACAACCTGCATGTCTTTCATAGGGCGTTCATCCATAGCGATAGTTGTAATATCAAACCAGCCTTTGTTTTTTAAGTGCTGCGTAAAATCCTTCAGCATGCCTGTCCAGTGCGTGGTGTATTCCGCCGACCCAATAGGCGCTTTTAGAGTGGTATCCTTTCCGGCCGCTTCATCAAAATAACGGAACGATAAAGCCCATGGCACCATCGTATAACAATTTATGCGTTTGTTAATGCCACAGCTCATCACAAATGAAATGTATTTATCAAACAGGCTGTAATCATATGTCCACGACCCGTCCTTGCGTTTTGTCCATTTGATCAATCCCGGAAAATCATCATAGGTTTGATGGCCCCAGGGTTCGTCCATAATGCTTGCCGTAATGTTTTTTTGGCCCGCGCCGGCCAGTAACGTGTAATAGGGCTTCATCAGCTCAAAATGTTTATCGCTCCACAATGGCACATCATGCACTCTGGCAATAGCGGCGGGATGCTGCCAGAGGTCCAGATCAAATACCCATTTATCCGGAGACGGCAATGTGCGGTCAATTACTTTAACGGTATAATGTAGTGTATACCTTTTGTCTGCTTTCACAGAGATGCTTCCCTTGTAATTGCCTGGAGCCGCATCCTGAGGAATTTTAATGCTCAGCCATATGGGCTGCACAGTATTGGCTTTAACAGGGATAGCGGATATAATGTCTATGGCATCTTCCGCCAGCGATGAATCAAAATCTGCGGGTTTACGATAACCGCAACCGCCGGCAAACTCGTCTGTTATTACATAACGCACGAACCCGGCTTTGATATCCGCAGATGGAATGGTTTTACCTTTTGCATTTACCAGGGGACTAAGTGTACAAGTTAGCTGCTCAACAGGTTGATTTGTCCATACCAGTAACTGCGTGTGCACCTTTTCTCCTTTCCATGCTGTAGTGCTCCAGCTTTCCTGAACGTTTTTAAGGGGAACTTTTTCTTTGGCATAACGGGTATTGCTATTGGCAAAACTTACCATTACCGGCTGCCGAAGTGTTTTCCATTCTTCGCCAGGCTTTGTAACCGGCATTGCCCTTTCAGTGAAATAATTGTTGCCTTCAGAACTATAACTCATATCCTGTGCAAAGAGCATTGCGTATAACATAACACCCGGTATCAGCAGCATCATTTTTTTCATAACGGCAAATTTTGACATGGTTAAAACTACGGTAATAAGAGGAAAAGAAAGCGGGCAAACGATTGCATGAATTACGAGGGCTCAGGTTACAGGTTGCAAGTTACAGGTTCCAGGTTTCAGGTTCTGTATCACACCTGATGCCTCATACCTGATACCCATTTATTTTTGATTCCCAGAAATATGCTGTTATCTTAGCTCTACTTATGGAGAAGAAAGTGCCTACGATAAAAGAAATTGCAAAAAAGCTCAATATTTCTGTTTCAACTGTTTCAAGGGCATTGCACAATCACCCCAGCATAGGACTGCGCACTAAAATGCAGGTACAAAAACTGGCAGCAGAAATGAATTATGAGCCCAATCAAACGGCAATCCAGTTTAAACAGGGCAAAACATTTACGCTCGGACTTATTCTTCCCAACCTTCGTGAAGAATTCTTTTCAACAGCTATAAGTGGGGTAGAAGATACGGCTTTCAAGAACAATTATAACGTGCTGATCGGACAATCGCACGATGAACTGCAGAGAGAACAGCGGATTGTTGAAACCATGCGTAAGCACAGGGTGGATGGTGTGCTTGTATCTATTTCAAAACAAACCAAAAGCATTGAACATTTTGAACAATTGGATAAATACAATATACCCGTAGTTTTTTTCGACAGGGTGCCTGATGTGCCCAATATCCATTCGGTATGGTGCAGCTTGTATTACAGCACCATTGAGGCGGTGGAATTTTTATTTCGCAAAGGCCATCAAAGGGTTGGTTATATACAGGGACCTTTATCTTTAAATATTAAAAATGAAAGATTAGAAGGGTATTATGCTGCACATAAAAATAAAAAACTTCCGATACAGGAATCATTGATCACAACAACAGATCTTTCCAAAGAAAGTACGGAGCAGGCGATAGAAAAATTATTATCACTCAAAAATAAACCCACTGCTATACTTGCTTTTAATGATAATGTGGCCCTGGATACCATTCAGTACGTGAGAAATAAAAAACTGAAGATCAATAAAGACATCAGTGTAGTAAGTTATGCCAATTGGCCCATCACCAGTTATCTTGATTTTCCTCCTATTGCTTCTGTAGAACAATTTCCGTATGAACAGGGCAGCAGGGCAACAGAGTTATTATTCAAACTGCTTAATACAAAGTCGCCTGAAGGTAGTTTGCCTTATGAAAACATTGTGCTGAAAAGCGAGTTAATTGTACGTTGATTTTTCCTTCACTTATTTGTTCCTTTAACTGCTATTTCCGGAATTATATAAATCCTTTCCATAATGCTGTAACAAAAGTGCGGTATAATGGATTGAATTTTGTATGAAATATAATCATGTCTATACAGTCATTTATTCCCTGTAAAGCTACTACAATGAAAAATTTATTCTTTTTAGCAGGATTACTGATCTCAGTCAATGCATCTGCACAGCATGAGCATCATATGCCGGTAAAAGAAGATTCCGGCACAATGAAAATGATCAATGATACTACACCGCCGCATCAGCGTCACAACATGCAGCCTGAACATGATATGGGCAATATGAGTCATGCCTTTTCTTTAAACCTGCCTATGAGCCGCAATGGCTCGGGCACAGGCTGGTTGCCGGATGCCTCGCCTATGTATGGTGTAATGTTTCATTCAAAAAAATGGATGTATATGCTGCATGGCAATATCTTTTTGAGATATAATAACCAGGATTTCAGTAATAAAGGTTCAAGAGGCGACAGTAAGTTCGATGCCCCCAACTGGCTAATGTTCATGGGACAAAGAAAAGTGGGTGACAGGGGATTGTTCCGTTTCAGCGCCATGCTTTCCCTTGATGAACTGATTGCAGGAGGTTCTGGCTATCCTTTGTTGTTTCAAAGCGGTGAAAGCTATAAAGGAAAACCACTGGTTGACCGCCAGCATCCGCACGACTTGTTTTCGGAACTTTCGGTAGGATACACATACGCCCTTTCAAAGCATACGGATGTGTTTGCTTATTTGGCCTATCCCGGTGAACCGGCATTGGGGCCCGTTGCCTTTATGCATCGCCCGGCGGCCTTATACAACCCGGATGCGCCGCTTTCACATCACTGGACAGACGCTACTCATATTACTTTTGGTGTTGCAACCGCTGGCATTCGTTTGGATAAATTTAAAATAGAAGGATCGGCTTTTACCGGCAGGGAACCCGATGAACACCGGTATGATTTTGATAAGCCCCGTTTTGATAGCTGGAGCAGCAGACTGTCTTATAATCCTTCAAACAACTGGGCATTGCAGGTATCGCATGCTTTTATGAAACAACCGGAGCCCCTACATGTAAACAAAGATGTTAACAGAACCACGGCTTCAGCCATATACAGCTTGCCACTGGCAAAAGATGGGTGGCTTAACGCAACAGCAGTATGGGGCAGGAACAAAAGCAAAAACCATGATGCTGAAAATGCTTTTTTGTTAGAGGCATCGTGGCGCAGCAATAAACTGGCGCTGTACGGCAGATACGAATATGTTCAGAAATCGGTTGAAGAATTGGTACTGGATGAAACAATTTACGGTCATGATGCCATTTTTCCGGTGCATGCTTTTACGGCTGGCATTAATTACGACTTATTGCACATTAATAAAATAAGAGTAGCCGGGGGTACACAGTTTACATTATACAGAACGGACGAAAAGCTTTATAGTTTGTATGGCAAACATCCCATGGCTTTTGAAATTTATTTGCGTGTGTATCCCTTTTTAATGAGAATGTAGGTGGCACAAAAAAAGCCGGGTTAGTAACCCGGCTAATTGCCGATGGAAGATTCAAAGGGATGTTTCCCTTCGCGCTTCAAATTATCTTCCTGCCGGCGTGTTCTGATGCTGTTGCTCTAAACGTGCTAAGTGCTTTCAAAAATTGTGCCTTAACAACCGGAGCTAAGCAATTAAATTTTTTTGTAACCTGCCAATGCAAACTATCCTGCGTGCTGGTTTTGCAGACTACGGCTTCGTTAATCAGCGGTTAAATCCAAAAAGATTTTCCAAAATATTTTTTTTCCCCCGGATGCTGTCCAGTATGATCTGGGCTGCCAGTATTCCGAAAGTGATGCCGTTTCCGCCTAAGCCGAGGCCAAAGAAGGTTCTGGGCCGCTCCGGTACAGATCCGATATACGGCAACCCGTCTTTAGTTGAAGCAAAGGCGCCCGCCCATTCAAAATCTGTTTTAAATGCAATATCCGGGAACAGCCTGTGAAATGCTTTCTCCAGCAACTTCACTTTTTGGGGTAATGCAGCATCACGGGCAGCAGGCGATTTGTCATCATCTTTACCACCCACTATAATGCGGTTGTCTTTTGTAGTGCGGCAGTACAAATAGGGCGTTTGCGTTTCCCATATCAGGCAGTTCTTATACCATAAGCCGGAAGTAGAAAGCGGTTCACTGATGATGGCATAAGTGGAATGCAATTGTTGAACTGTTTTGGAAATGTATTGCTGCGATTCGTATCCGCAGGCTATTACCAGGTATTTGGCCTGTATTTTTCTTTTATCTTCCGTAATTAAGGTTACTTTTTTTTGTGAATGTACAATGGCAGTTACTTTGGTGCGGTCAAATACTTTTAATCCCTTTTGTATAGCTGCATACAGCAATGCATGTGTAAAACCATAGGGATCTAATTCGGCGCCCCTATCCGACAATAGTCCACCGTATTGCTGAATCCCGAATTTATCCAGCATCTCCTTTTCGTCCTGCCATTCGGTTTGTATGCCAATCCTTTTTCGGCAGGCCTGCTCTTTTTTTAAACCCGCAACATCTTTTTTAAACGATGCGTACTGAAAGCTGGGTTTGAGTGCGAACCCCGTATCTGCTTTTAAGCTTTTGCATATGGCTTTAAGGTCCAGGACAGCTTGATGGCAGGATAAATAGCTTTGCGCTGCATTTTTTTCGCCCACTATCTTTTCGAGTTTATAAAGCGGAATATCAATTTCATATTGGATCATAGCTGTGCTGGCGGCAGTACTTCCCATACCTATATGTCGTTTGTCAACCACAACTGCCGGAATCCCTGCCTTGCATAAATACCAGGCCATGAGTGCACCGGTAATACCGCCTCCCATGATCACGATATCCGTTTTAATATTTTCTGTGAGTGGTGGATAGGTATTAATAATTCCATGCCTGAGAAGCCAGTAGGGATAATGAGACCGGAGATCCATAAATAAATATAGATTTTTAGAAGGCTTATTTGCAAAAATATCTAATGTACTATAAAGTCATGCCTTACCTTTTTGGATGAGCAATCTTTAAAAAAAGTAACTGATTTCCTTAAAAAAAATATATCCTGTTTTTAATGATTTTCCTGAATTCTTGTACTCTCCCATTCTTTTCTTTTTGTGGCATTAAATGCACATGCTGTATAGAATATTACCCATAAGCATACAGATAATCATTTATTTACGCATTTATCGTTTAAACAATGGCTGTTCAACACTCATTTTCCCGGCAAATACAGTCAGGCATGGATTTTTATATTAATATATTATGTACGTCTGATTGTAACCCAAGGTTATAAAGCGAATGCATATGAAAACTATAAAATATTATCTGCTGTGTTTCTTTTTTATTAGCAGTTGCAGCACGGCTAAACAGCAAGCCGCTGTCAGCGAAACCACGCCTGCAAAACCTGTAGATTCACTTCCTGAACCATACGCCACCAAATCGGTTATGCATTTCAGTAATGTGGTAGGATGGGAGGGAACGGAAGCGCCTGTAGCGCCGGAAGGGTTTGTGGTGAGCCGTTATACAGATAGCCTGCAAAATCCACGCTGGATGTATGTACTGCCCAACGGTGATGTGCTGGTAGCTGAATCCAATACAGAGCATGGCTTGATTGAGAAAGCAGGCGCTGCAATCATCGGCGCCAATAAGTCAAATGACATGCGCAAAAGTGCCAATCGCATTACCATTTTAAGAGACACAGATAAAGATGGTAAGCCAGATATCAAAGAAACTTTCTTAAGCGGATTGAACCAACCTTTCGGCATGCTCTTGTTGAAAAATAATTTTTATGTCGCCAATACAGATGCCCTTTGGATGTTTCCCTATGAAAAAGGCGCAATGAAAATAACGGGAGAAGGAAAAAAAATAATTGATTTGCCGGCCGGTAAAAACAACAGGCACTGGACAAGAAATATCATTACCAACAGCAAAAAAAATAAAATATATATCGCAATTGGTTCTGGCAGCAATGTAGCAGAAAACGGACTGGAGGAAGATAAGGATAAGGCAAGGATATGGGAAATTAATCCCGATGGATCGGGGCTTCAAGTATATGCAAGCGGGCTGCGCAACCCGGTGGGTATGGATTGGGCGCCGGGTACCCAAACATTATGGGTGGCGGTAAATGAAAGAGATGAGTTGGGCGATGACCTTGTTCCCGATTATATTACAGGTGTAAAAAGAGGAGGATTTTACGGATGGCCGTTTTCTTATTTCGGGCAGCATGTTGATCCCCGTATAGAGGCGACAGACCAGCAGCCTGATCTCGTAAAAAAAGCCATCGTGCCGGATGTGGCTTTGGGCTCGCATACCGCCTCGCTCGGGTTGCTTTTTTATACAGGCAAACAGTTTCCGTCAAAATACAGGCATGGTGCATTTATTGCCCAGCATGGTTCATGGAACCGGTCGGTATTGGCCGGCTATAGAGTAATTTTTATACCTTTTGAAAATGGAAAACCGGCCGGTAGAGAAGAGGACTTTCTTACCGGCTTTATTATAGAGCCCGAGGGGAAAAAAGTTCATGGGCGCCCTGTAGGACTGGCCGTGCTGCCTGATGGTTCAATGCTGGTGACAGATGATACCAGTGATATGATATGGAAGGTGAGTGCTGAGTAGATAAATAATAAGAACCAAATCGCAAATAAGTTCGAAATCTAAAAATCGAATTTCGAAATGAATACAAAATCCGAAGCCCGATGATGTGGTTGGTACCCAACGGAAGAAGGGGTAAGACCGAAGCAGAGATGCAAATCACAAGAAC
>CAMPJQ010000065.1 GCA_946886925.1 uncultured Terrimonas sp. | reverse complement strand
GCCTTACCGGCGCTTCCATATCCTTACCTGTAATTGACAATACCAATTATGTATATATAATTATGCCAGGCGGACCGGCATTCCGCCTGGCAAAAAATTGATCTTTAAAAAACCATGGATTAAAATCCGTTAATGCAATATTATGTCAGTCATTGTTTCCTGCATTCCAATTGCACGACAGCACATGACAGCACATGACAGCTTTAACAAGGGTATAGTATACTTTTGAACACAGATTGTTTCCACCACTTGAAAAGACAAACGGATGCAGGTAATTTTAGGAATTGTTTATCATTTTATCGGAGGTTTTGCGTCGGGCAGTTTTTATACTCCCTTTAAAAAAGTAAAGGGTTGGGCATGGGAAAGTTACTGGATAGCAGGCGGTATTTTTTCATGGTTAATTGTTCCCCCATTGGCTGCTTATTTAACCATTCCGGGTTTTGCGGAAATTATTAAAAGCACCGATGGCAGCATTTTAGGTATTACTTATTTGTTTGGCGTGCTTTGGGGTATAGGCGGATTAACTTATGGTTTGGGCGTACGTTATTTAGGTATTTCGCTGGGCACCAGTATTATATTGGGCTTGTGCATGGTATTTGGTTCGCTTATACCTTCCATATACTACAATTTTTTTCCGAAAGAGGGTAAGGATACTTTTAGTATGCTCATCCATTCAACGTGGGGGCTGTATGTACTTGCAGGGCTGGCAGTATGTGTATTGGGAATCATTTTCTGTGGTAAAGCAGGGATGATGAAAGAAAGTGAATTAAACAGATCCGGCACCGATCCGCATGGCATGCAAATGAAAACCGAATACAAGTTTGGGCTGGGGTTGCTGGTATCCATTGTATCCGGAATCTTAAGCGCCTGTTTTAATTTTGGAATTGAATCGGGAAAATCAATGGCGCATACCGCCAATGAAATATGGAAAACAGCACATCCCGGGCAAGGGGAATTTTTGTTCCAGAATAACGTAATTTTCGTGGTAATACTATGGGGAGGGCTTACCACTAATTTTATTTGGTGTATGATATTAAACGCACGCAATAAAACTTTTGGAGATTATACCAATACAAAAACACCACTGTTGTCCAATTACATTTTCTCGGCTTTGGCCGGCATTACCTGGTTTCTCCAGTTTTTCTTTTATGGGATGGGTGAAAGCAAAATGGGCAATGGGGCCAGTTCCTGGATATTGCATATGGCGTTTATTATTTTAGTAGCTAACTTTTGGGGTATTGTGCTGAAAGAATGGAAAGGGGTAAGTGCTAAAACAAAAAGCATGATCACGCTCGGAATTGCAACCATAATAGTAGCTGTTTTATTGGTTGGATATGGCAACTCGTTAAAATAAATTTATTGATACACTAAAATAAAAAATATGCCTTCTGTTACAACAAATGAATTTAAGCATGTGAGTTATTTATGGGATGATGCAAAAGCTGCGGAGCTTGCAGGAGATGAAGTGGGCTTACTGATTTACCGTTCCAATTTATTGGGCGCCGACCTGCGGCTAACGAATTATGGCGGCGGTAACACCTCGTGCAAAGTAATGTCTAAGGATCCGCTTACAGGCAGGGAAACAGAAGTGATGTGGGTTAAAGGTTCGGGGGGCGATTTAGGTACATTGAAGAAAAGCGGGCTGGCCGCTTTGTACGTAGACCGTTTAAGGAGTCTCACCAATGTATACCGGGGTATTGATCATGAAGATGAGATGGTGGAACTTTTTAATCATTGTATTTTTGATCTGAGCTCCAAAGCTCCTTCTATAGATACGCCTTTGCATGGCTTTTTGCCTTTTAAGCACATTGACCACCTGCACCCCGATGCCGCAATTGCCATTGCCGCTGCCAAAGACGGCAAACGCATTACGCAGGACCTTTTTAACGGCACCATAGGCTGGGTTGAATGGCAGCGGCCGGGTTTTGACCTTGGATTGAAATTAAAGCAATGCCTTGATGAAAATCCGGGAATACGCGGTATAATGCTCGGCTCCCACGGATTGTTTACATGGGGCGATACAGCATTTGAAAGCTATATCAATACCCTGGAAGTTATTGAACGTTGTGCAGCCTACCTCGAAGAAAATATAAAAAATAAACCTGTGTTCGGTGGTGCAAAAATAGAATCCCTGCCGAAAGAAGAAAGGTTAGATAAAGCAGCGGCTTTAGCACCCATACTCAGGGGATTTTGTTCTTCCAATGTAAAAATGATCGGTCATTTTACAGACGACGACAGGGTACTGGAATATATCAACTCCAATGACCTGGAAAGATTGGCGCCCATGGGCACCAGTTGCCCCGACCATTTTTTAAGGACCAAGATCAGTCCGCTGGTACTGGATCTTATACCCGCCGACAACCTGTTTGATGTAGCCGCTATAAAAGAAAAGCTAAAGCCGCAGTTTGAAGCTTACCGGAAAATGTATACGGAGTACTACGAAAAATGCAAACATGCCAATAGTCCTGCCGTGCGCGACGCCAACCCGGTGGTGATACTGTACCCCGGTGTGGGCATGTTCACTTTCGCTAAAGACAAACAAACAGCGAGAGTAGCCGCTGAATTCTATATCAACGCCATAAATGTAATGAAAGGCGCTGAAGCCATTTCTGAATATACTTCCCTGCCCCGGCAGGAGGCTTTTAATATTGAATACTGGTTACTGGAAGAAGCTAAACTTCAACGTATGCCAAAGCCAAAAGCTTTGTCGGGAAGAATTGCTTTGGTAACTGGCAGCGCAGGGGGAATTGGTAAGGCCATCGCTAAAAAGTTTGCAGACGAAGGCGCAGTGGTAATGGTGAATGATAACGATGCGGAAAGACTAAGCAATGCAAAAAAAGATTTTGCGGCTCACTACAGTAAAGATGCTTTTTCGGCAGAAGTATTAGACGTTACGGATGCAAACACTATTCGCAAAGCTTTTAAAGCTACAGCATTGGCCTTTGGCGGCGTTGATATTGTGGTAAACTGCGCCGGTTTATCTATTTCAAAACCCCTGGAAGAACATACCGAAAAAGACTGGGATTTATTATACGATGTACTCGTAAAAGGCCAGTTTCTCATTACGCAGGAAGGTGCAAACATTATGCGCAAACAGGATATGGGCGGTGATGTTATCAATATTGTAAGCAAAAACGCGCTGGTAAGCGGGCCTAACAATGCTGGCTATGGTTCTGCTAAAGCGGCACAATTGCATTTAAGCCGTTTGAATGCTGCTGAATTGGGGAAGGATCATATACGCGTTAACGTGGTAAACCCCGATGCCGTTATTTCCGACAGTAAAATATGGGCAGGGGCATGGGCACAGGGACGTGCCAAAGCGTATGGTGTAACAGTTGAAGAACTCCCGGCCTTTTATGCCAAACGCACTTTACTGAATGAAATCATCCTGCCGGAAGATATCGCCAATGCCTGCTTTGCTTTTACAGGAGGATTATTGAACAAGGCCACAGGCAATGTACTGAACATTGACGGCGGCGTTGCCATGGCTTTTGTAAGATGAGAGGTCAAAAAGCATCAAAAAGCAAATAGCAGGAACCAAATAAAATACAATCTCAAATTCAGGAACTGATAACCAGCCATTCAGGAAGTTAGCTTGTCATTAGTAGTTACACCTGACCGTGTGAGAACTTGCAACCTGTAACTTGTAACCTGTAACTTGCAACCTGAATCAAATTTTAAATTTCAAATCCCAATATGCACCGCCTTGCTTTTAAAATGAAACTGCACAAAGGCTTTGAGGCCGAATACCAAAAACGGCATGACGCGATATGGCCGGAGCTGCAGGCATTATTAAAAGACAGCGGGATCCGGGAATATTCAATTTTTCTGGAGGAAGCAACGGGAAATTTATTCGGTTATTTACAAGTCAGCAGCCAATCCGCTATGGATGCATTACCGCAATACCCAGTTATGCAACGCTGGTGGCATTATATGAAAGATATCATGGAAGTGAATGAAGACGAATCTCCACTTAGCATCCCGCTGAAAGAAGTGTTTTACATGCCATAAAAACAAGATCATGCAGATAGAAAAATATAAAATTGAAAACCATAATGAATCTTTGCTGAAAGCGCATCGCAGCAAATTTGAGTATAGCAATGCAACTATTGAAAATGCGGAAAGCATCGTAAAAAAACTTACCGGCTTCCAGGTAGCCATTCCCAGTTGGGCTTTGGGAACGGGTGGTACAAGGTTTGGAAGATTTTCGGGTGGCGGTGAGCCCCGCAACCTCGAAGAAAAGATAGAAGATATTGGCTTGCTTCATGCGCTCAATAAATCAAGCGGCGCCATATCGCTGCATATTCCATGGGATATTCCCGAAAATCCTTCGCACATTAAAGCGCTGGCGGCACAAAACGGGTTACAGTTTGACGCCATGAATTCCAATACCTTCCAGGATCAGCCCAATCAGCAACTGAGCTACAAGTACGGGTCGCTGCAAAATGTAAATGCGGCGGTGCGCAGGCAGGCAATTGATCACAATATTGAAGTGATCCGTTACGGTGAAGAACTGGGTTCAACCTCTTTAACCGTATGGCTTTCTGATGGCTCCTGTTTTCCCGGGCAACTCAATTTCCGGGAGGCGTTTCAAAACACATTGAGCGGATTGCAGGAAATTTATAAGGCCTTGCCCCGCAACTGGAAGATATTTGTGGAATACAAAGCATTTGAGCCTAACTTTTATTCCACTACCGTTGGCGACTGGGGCCAATCCTATTTGTATACCAGCAAACTGGGTGATAAAGCATATACGTTGGTAGACCTGGGGCATCATCTGCCCAATGCCAACATTGAACAGATTGTTTCCCTTTTACTGATGGAAGGAAAATTGGGTGGCTTTCATTTCAATGATTCCAAATACGGAGATGATGACCTTACTGCAGGAAGCATTAAGCCCTACCAGCTTTTTCTTATATTTAATGAACTGGTAGAGGGAATGGACGCCAAAGGAATGAACCATGCCACAGATCTGGGCTGGATGATTGACGCATCGCACAATGTAAAAGATCCCCTGGAAGACCTGGCACAATCTGTAGAGGCCATACTCATTGCCTATGCCCAGGCTTTATTAACCGATAGCCAGGCATTACGGCAGGCCCGCCAGGACAATGATGTAGTAAAGGCACAGGAAATATTACAGCATGCTTTCCGCACAGATGTGCGTCCGTTAGTAGCCGAAGCCAGGCTGCGCACCGGTGCGGCGTTGGATCCTATAGCCTTGTTCCGCAATGAAAAGATACGCGAACAGCTCATCAAAAACCGGGGAACAAAAACGGTAGCTACAGGGCTGTAGAAGGGGCGCGAATGGTGAGTACTGAATAGTGAATGGAACACCTTATGCTTCTCCTGATGCATTCTTTTTTCGCACGCTGATTTTTGTCTTTCAACCCCTACCGCTTACCTTTACAATTATGAGTAATAGTTTGTCCGTTATTGCCATTTACGATATTGGCAAAACCAACAAAAAAGTATTTCTGTTTAACGAAGCATACGAAGTAGTATATGAAAAAAGCGCCACCCTTCCTGAAACAACAGATGAGGATGGATACCCCTGCGAAAACCTGGAATTGCTAACACAATGGATCAGGGAATCGTTCACCGAAATAACCGGATTAAAGGAATTTAATATCGTGGCTGTTAATTTCACTTCCTATGGAGCCAGTTTTGTGCATATTGATAAGAATGGTAAGCCCTTAACGCCGCTCTACAATTACCTTAAACCCTATCCCGAAGACCTAAAAAAGAAATTCTATAACCGGTATGGTGGAGAAATAATGCTCTCCATGCATACCGCTTCCCCGGTATTGGGCAGTTTAAATTCGGGCATGCAATTGTACCGTTTAAAGTATGAGCAAAAAACGGTATTCGACCAAATCGCTTATTCCTTTCATCTTCCGCAATACATAACTTATTTGCTTACCGGAAAAGCCTGTTCGGATATTACCAGCATTGGCTGCCATACCAACCTGTGGAATTTCCCGCAAAACAATTATCACGAATGGGTATACAGGGAAGGACTAATAAGTAAATTTCCGCCCATTTTTGCTTCAGATAAGGTAAGAGAGCTAACCCTTTCAGGAAAAAAAATAATGGCGGGCGTGGGCTTACATGATAGTTCAGCAGCGCTTATCCCCTATCTTACTAATTTCCGGGAACCATTTATATTGATCTCCACGGGCACATGGTCTATTAGCTTTAACCCATTCAACAACATCCCTCTTACGGTGGAGGAGCTGCAGCAGGATTGTTTGTGTTATATGACCTATCATGGCGCACCGGTAAAAGCTTCGCGTTTATTTGCAGGATACGAACATGAGCAGCAGATAAAAAGAATGGCTGAACATTTTAACAAGGACGCAGATTATTATATTACTGTTCAATTTGATAAAAACATTGTTGCTGCATTGCGGTCGCAGCCGGAAGTCCCTGCAAAAAAAGCATCTTCCATAACGGTATTCCCCGAAAGGGATCTTAACTCATTCAGCAACTACGAGCAGGCTTATCATCAGCTTATACTGGATATCATCAGCCGCCAGATCAGTTCTACAGGCCTGGTGCTGGAAGGCACTGATGTGAAAAGGATTTTTGTTGACGGAGGATTTGGCAAAAATCCCCTGTACATGCATTTGCTGGCAGAAGCCTTTCCGGGTATAGAAGTATACGCCGCATCCATAGCCCAGGCAACTGCCCTGGGTACAGCGCTTGCCATACATCCCCACTGGAACAGCAAACCGGCGCCGGCGGATACCATTAAACTGGTTTATTACAATATCGGCTCCGAACCAAAACAATAATTTGACTTGCGGAACTAAGCTTCAAATACCAGGTATCTCTACTTGTCCACCTGCTGTGGAAAAAAAGAATAGCATATATCCATTTGTGCAACCGATATTTATCTAAATTCTATTACAATAAAAGGCGGATTCATGCGTCTATACCTTATTCATAGTTCCCATGGAAGAAACCCGTGAAATAAATGCGTTGCTGCATCTTATAGATGATCCGGATAACGAGGTATTTGATACCGTTAGCAACAGGATCGTAAGTTATGGCAAACTCATTATTCCCAACCTGGAACAGTTGTGGGAAAACACCCCCGATGAAATAACCCAGGAAAAGATTGAATTACTCATACACCGGCTCCATTTTCATGAATTACAGGCTGATATTTCAGCATATACAAAAGCAACGCGTCATGATCTGTTGGAAGGGGCGCTGCTGGTAGCAAGGTATCAGTACCCCGACCTGGCAGATACGCCTGTTTTCCAGGAGATAGAAAAAATAAAACGCAATATCTGGCTCGAACTTAACAGCTATCTTACTGCACTGGAACAGGTTAATATCATCAATCGTATTTTCTTTACTTACTATAAATTTAAAGGCGTTGAGGTTTCTTACCAGCACCCCGAAGAATTCCTGATCAATAAAGTGCTTGAAACCAAACGCGGCAATTCGATAATGAATGGTATCATATACCAGTTGCTGTGCGGATTGCTTGATATTCCCGTAAAGGCAATTAAGATCCCGCGCCAGTACCTGCTTGCTTATTTTGATACATCTTACGACTATTTTAATCCCAAAAAAGAAAACGACAACAACATACATTTTTATGTTGATCCTATGAACGGTCATGTATACACGCATAAAGATGTGGAGAATTATTTTAAAAAAATAGGCGTCGCCATTACTACATCCTATTTCAAGCCAATGGACCACAGGCTCATTTTACAGTTTCTGCTGGAAGAACTGGCCAAATGTTTCGACACCAGCGATAACCTGTACAAGCAAACGGAATTGCTTACTCTTGCCGATGTTATGGCACACGACAATACCTTAAAATGAAAAAGGGACGTTTTACCCGGTATCTTATTTTACTGCTGGTATGCTGCGGTTTGTTCTGGCTGTATTACAGCAACAATTCCCCACAGCAGGCTGCTGAAGCAGATGGCAGCTTTAACCGCGATCTTACACCGCTTATTTACACCCGCCATGCCCGGTGCAGAATGGGTTGCAGGCATATTGACAATAGCGAAATAAAAGAAATACTGCAAAATGGGAAGATCAATTACAGCAAAAGCGATCTGCATTCAAAACCCGATCCCAAATATGCTTTGGAAGGCATAACCCACGATGATCAGCAGGTACGTATTATTTTTGCACCTTCAAAACGGGGAATGGTGGTTATTACCTGTATAGATCTGAATGAAGAATGGGAATGCAACTGCAATTGATATTACGATCAGCCAACAATAATGTACAGCATTTTTTTATACAGAGGTGAGAAGAGAGAAGTGAAAGAAACGCCTGTTCGTATATATTGTTTTTGCGGATGAACGCCTTTCGGTTAAGCCATTCAGAGGATGATCCGTTTTCCGCCTTTGTCATCTCACCTCTCACAATAAGATACAGTATATTACAATTAAACTCATTAACGGCGTGTAAAGAATATTTATCACAAGAACATGACTGCCCATGAACCTTTTGGTTAAAATTTTGAGGTGGCTCTACAACATATACGCGATGCTTTTATTTGTATTGCTTATGTTTATCATATTTCCCTTTGTGCTCCTTGTTTCTTTTTGGGGACCAGTAAGGGGAGGAAACGCCATATACCGCATCTGCATGCTGTGGGGTGATGTATGGTTCCCGCTGGTGGGCATTGTTCATAAAAACATTTATGAATCACCGCACAACAAAAAGAGATCTTATATTTTCGTTACCAATCACATTTCCTTTCTGGATGCTGCTGTAATTGTAAAAACCTACCGGCAACCCATACGTGCTTTAGGAAAAAAAGAAACAGGTGGCGTTCCCGTATTTGGCTACATCTATAAAAATGCGATAGTAACGGTAGACCGCGACAATGCTGCAGACCGTTCAAAAAGCGTAAGCAAGCTAAAAGCCGTGCTGAGGAAACATATTTCCATTTTAATATTTCCGGAAGGAACTTTTAATGAAACAGGCAATGCGCTCAAGTCTTTTTTTGATGGCGCTTTCCGCATCGCCATTGAAACACAAACCCCTGTTAAACCTGTACTGTTCTTAGATGTATACAACAGGATGCCTTATGGAAAATTATTCACGCTTACACCGGGCAAAAGCAGGGCGGTTTTTATGGAGGAAATTGCGGTGACCGGCTTAACGATTAAAGATGTAGAAACACTGAAACAAAAAGTGTATGCACAAATGGAAAAACGGTTGTTGCATTACGGAGTGAGTTGGGTGAAGAAGTTGTGAGTTGCAGGTTGCAGGGTACAGGTTACAAGGTGCAGGTTACAGGTACAAGTTTTAGGTTACAGGTTGCAGGTCGGAAGTTCCAAACCTCTCACCTCTCTCCTTTCACCTCTCCTTTCTCTTCTCACTTTCACCTCTCACTTATGCAGTTTCACCTCCTCAATCGTATGATTCAACCTGCTTTTTTCGGCGGCAAAAGCCATCA
>CAMPJQ010000064.1 GCA_946886925.1 uncultured Terrimonas sp. | reverse complement strand
TGCCATTATTGAACCATTTAAATTAAAATCGGTTGAACCCATTTATTTTGCCACTCCGCAACAAAGAAAGAACATACTTGAAAAAGCTTTTTATAATCCATTTTAATACAATAATGTGATGATTGATTTGCTTACCGGTGCCAGGAGCAGCGAACAATGAGACGACATTATGCAGAACGATAATACGGAAGAAAATCATCTAAACGATAAACCCAAACTTATAAACGATAAATCCGCTTCATCTTAAACCTGCCTGCCAGCGGACAAATATTAAATTTCAAATCTCAAATGCTTGCATGTTTTAATAAAAAGATTTATCTTAACACTACAGTTAGTTCTCTAAATTTAATGTCATGGATACTGTTAGAAATATCCTGCAGTCAAAAGGAAACATGGTATACACTGTGTGCCCCGATAGTTCGGTGTATGAGGCACTGGAGATACTGGAAGAAAACAATCTCGGATCGCTTGTGGTGGTGGAAGATGATGGTATACTGAACGGAATATTTACTGAACGCGATTATGCCCGAAAAGTTATTTTAAAGGGACGCTCCTCAAAAGAAACGCTGGTCCGGCACATCATGACGGAAAGACCAGTATTTGTTACCCCTGATATAGAAATTGGTGATTGCATGAAGCTGATGAGTCAGAAATTCATCCGCCATTTGCCTGTGCTCGAGAATGGAAAATTAGTTGGATTGATATCTATTGGCGACCTGGTGAATTACATTATGAATCAGAAAGATTTTATCATTGAAAACCTTGAGCATTATATTTCCAGTTAAAGACATTTGGTTTATCGTGGGACACATTCCAAAATTTTAGCTGACTTTTTACAGCATTTTTTCTCTACTCCCGCACATAGCGGGATGCAGGGGAGAAAGCGGTATGAAATTTTGGGATGCGCTCTCATCCCTCCCTTTGTGTAAATGAGCTGAACCTTGTTGTATTCCTCATCAGTGAATAAGCTACGCGTATGCCGGAGAACGCAATATATAATATGCCATTGTGGCCTTTGTTACTGTATGCAGGAATAGTTACTGTATTACTGGGGGCCATCCTTACTTTATCTTATTTATTGGGTCAGCATCACAACGACAGGGCTACAGGTAAACCTTATGAAGGAGGAATTGAACAAACCGGTTCTGCCAGGCTTCGCTTTTCAGCACAGTTTTATTTAGTAGCCATGCTGTTCGTCATTTTTGATATTGAAGCGGTATTTCTCATGTTGTGGGCGCTGGGCTTTTACGAATTGGGATGGCCGGGTTATATCGGTGCTTCCATATTTGTTGCACAACTGGTGGTGGTATTAATTTATGAATGGGGAACAGGAGCCTTAGATATTGGAATCAATGGTAAAAAATTATTAAAGCTGATGCATCATAAAAAATTAAACGGCAACAGATGAAATGGTGGGTAAGTAAAGCAGGCGATTCAACAGGCAATATTTCCGGTTCAGGAACGATGGAAGAAGCCGTAAGCAAAAGCATTATGCTCACGTCATTGCAGGACCTGGTGGCATGGGGGCGCAAAAATTCAATGTGGCCTTTTCATTTTGGATTGAGTTGTTGTTTTGTAGAAATGGCAACCAGTATTACGAGCAAATACGATGTAGCCCGTTTTGGCGCCGAAGTCATCCGTGGTACACCACGCGAAGCGGATGTAATGGTGATTGCCGGAACGGTATTTATAAAAATGGTTCCTATTATTAAACGGTTGCACGAACAAATGATGGAACCACGTTGGGTGATCTCTATGGGCAGTTGTGCCAACAGCGGAGGTATGTACGATATATACAGTGTAGTACAGGGCGTAGATAAATTTTTACCGGTTGATGTATACGTGCCGGGCTGCCCGCCCAGGCCCGATGCTTTTATGCAGGGACTTATATTGCTTGCTGATGCAGTAGGAAAAGAAAAACGGCCATTAAGCTGGGTGATAGGAGAGCAAGGAATTATTAAACCGCAACCTGCTTCAATGAAAGAACGGAAAAGAGAAGAAAGAATGAACAACCTACAATACAAAGGAGTGGATGAAGTGTAGCAGGAATTGTACAACAGGAATAAAATACAAACTGCATGCAGCTTGCGAATGCAATATTACAGCATCTGCAGGAGCGTTTCAGCAATGATGCGTTTCAACAACAACTTACTGTTGATGAGATGCCCACAGTTTGGGTACCTAAGGAAAGGATTATACCTGTAATACAATACCTCAAATCCGACCCCATTCAATCTTTCTCATTCCTGTACGATCTGAGCGGCATTGATGAACGCAACAGAACAAAAAAAACAAATACTCCGCCTTCAGACTTTACGGTTGTTTATCACTTGTTTTCATATCGTCAAAATCATTTCATCCGTCTTAAAGTGGCTTTGCAGGGCGAGTATCCTGCTCTTCCTTCCATTACTGCTGTTTTTAAAAATGCCAACTGGTACGAAAGGGAAGTATATGACATGTTTGGCATCCGCTTCGAAGGGCATCCTCACCTGCAGCGCATCCTGATGCCGCTCACGTGGAAGGGACACCCCCTCCGCAAAGAACATCCGGCCCGCGCAACAGAAATTGGACCCTACCAGTTGTGGGATGAAAAACAAGATATCGAGCAGGAAGCGTTGCGCTTTAAACCCGAAGAATGGGGCATGCAGCGCGAAAGCGACGATGCAGATTTTATGTTCCTTAATATAGGTCCCCAGCACCCGGGCACGCATGGCGTACTGCGCATAATTTTGCAGCTTGACGGTGAAGATATTGTAGATGCGGTTCCTGAAATTGGTTTCCACCATCGGGGCGCCGAAAAAATGGGCGAACGGCAAAGCTGGCATACTTATATTCCTTATACAGACCGCGTAGATTACCTGGGTGGCGTTATGAATAACCTGGCTTACCTGCTGGCGGTAGAAAAACTGGCTGGTATTGAAGTGCCCGACCGTGTAAAAGTGATAAGAGTAATGCTTTGCGAGTTATTCCGTATTGCCAGCCACCTGGTATGGTTTGGAACATTTGCGCAGGATGTGGGCCAGTTATCGCCGGTATTTTATATGTTCACCGACCGCGAAAAAATCTTTGATATTATTGAGGCTATCTGCGGTGGCCGCATGCATCCCAACTGGTTCCGCATTGGCGGCGTATCGCAGGATCTTCCCAAAGGGTGGGAACCACTGGTACAAAACTTTGTTGATCATTTCCCCAAACAGTTAAAGGAATACAACAATATGGTGATGCGCAACAGCATCTTCCGGGCCCGAACAAAAGGCATTGGCATATACACGCTGGATGAAGCCATGGAATGGGGAGTAACCGGGCCGGGCTTAAGAGCCTGCGGGTTGGAGTGGGACTTCAGAAAAAAAAGGCCTTACTCGGGTTATGAGTTGTTCGACTTTGATATTCCCGTTGCGCACAATGGCGACTGTTATGACCGGTCGGTTGTGCGGGTAGAAGAAATGCGGCAAAGCCTCCGGATTGTAGAGCAATGCCTCAACAATATGCCTGAGGGCAGTTATAAAGCAGATCATCCGCTTACCACTCCACCATTGAAGAAACATACGATGCAGGATATTGAAACACTGATCACCCATTTTTTGAACGTGAGCTGGGGACCGGTAATTCCTGCGGGAGAAGCAATGAGTTGCATTGAAGCAACCAAAGGGGCCAACAGTTATTATTTAACCAGCGATGGAAGCACGGCCCCATACCGGGTGAGGATCAGAACGCCCTCCTTTCCCCATATGCAAATGGTGCCCTATATAAGTAAGGGATATACGGTTGCCGACCTGCTTTCAATATTGGGGAGTGTTGATTTTGTGCTGGCGGATATTGACCGTTGAAGAAAAAAGTGAAAATGTGGAAATATGGAAAATGTTGCGGTCGGTACGCCACGGAGGAATGTTAGACCTGCAAACATTTTGAGAAAATAAAAAGGCAGGCGGCGATTCATTTAGATAACCGGAATTATTCATAAACCTATATTTATTAACAGCAAACGCAATTATGCTTTCGAACGAAGAAATACAGGACATTGATCATGAAGCGGCAAAACTGCCTTATAAAAAAGCGGCGGTAATTGAAGCATTGAAAATTGTGCAGCAGCACCGCGGCTGGGTCAATGATGAAAGCGTAAGTGATATTGCAGAATGCCTGGAAATGAGTGCTGCCGAGGTAGACAGTGTAGCCACCTTTTACAACCTTATTTTCCGCAGGCCGGTAGGGCGGCATGTTATTCTGCTTTGCGACAGCATTTCATGCTATGTGATGGGGTATAAAAAGATTTATGAAGCACTGGAAGAGAAGTTAAAAATAAGATTCGGCGAAACCACTGCTGATCAAAGGTTTACCCTGTTGCCTAATGCATGCCTGGGTTGCTGCGATCGTGCGCCGGCATTGATCATTAACGGGGATTTGTACACGGATATTAGTATTGAATCATTGGATGACATATTGTTGAAATATACCTGATCAAATTTTTATCAATGGAACGTCCGCTCACTAAAAATATCCATCCCCGACGGCAACCGCTCGGTCTGAAGGAATATACCACCACTGGCGGCTATACCGCTTTACAGCAGGTGTTAAAAAACAATACGCCGCAGGAAGTGCAGCAACTGGTGCAAAAAAGCAATCTCAAAGGACGTGGGGGAGCAGGCTTTAACACCGGAATGAAATGGAGTTTTGTTCCCATGGGAGCGGATGCACCCCAGCCCAAATATCTTATTGCCAATGCAGACGAAATGGAGCCGGGAACTTTCAAAGACCGCTTACTGCTGGAGGGCAACCCTCACCAGTTGATTGAAGGAATGATCATCGCCGCTTATGCCATACAGGCAAATATTTCTTATATCTTTTTGCGCTGGGCATATAAAAAAGCGGCCCGGGTATTGGAACAATCCATTCATGAGGCTTACCAGGCAGGCTGGCTGGGACAGAACATTTTGGGATCCGGGTTTAGCCTTGATATGCATCTGCATACCGGAGCCGGAAGGTATATGTGCGGTGAAGAAACCGCTTTACTGAACGCACTGGAAGGCAAACGGGCTACACCCAGGGCAAAGCCTCCCTTTCCGCAGGTGAGCGGATTGTTTGGGAAACCAACCATTGTTAATAATGTAGAAACCCTTTGCTGTGTTCCGCATATTGTAAACAATGGTGCAGAGTGGTTTCAAAGCCTGAGCTATAGCGAGGATAGCGGAACAAAAATATATGGCGTTAGCGGTAAAGTAAATAATCCCGGCGCCTGGGAGCTCCCTATGGGCGTAACCATGCGTGAGCTGATTGAGGAACATGCCGGTGGAATGAAAAAGGGCTACCGGCTCAAAGGCGTGTTGCCGGGAGGCGCTTCTACCGATTTTTTAACGGAACAACATTTAGATATTAAAATGGATTTTAAATCGGTTGCAGCTGCAGGAAGTCGTTTGGGCACCGGCACCATGGTGGTAATGGATGACGCTACCTGCCCTGTAGGATTTGTTCATAACCTGCAGCATTTTTTTGCACAGGAAAGTTGCGGCTGGTGCACGCCATGCAGGGAAGGATTACCCTGGGTAGAAAAAATATTGCTATCTATTGAGAAAGGAAAAGGAAAACAGGAAGACATAGATCTGTTGCAGATGCATACACAATTGCTCGGGCCTGGCAACACATTTTGCGCATTGGCCCCCGGGGCTATGGAACCGCTGCAAAGCGCTATAAAATATTTCAGGGAAGACTTTGACAGGCATATCAGCGAACAAAAATGTCCATATTAAATTAAGGCATTATGCCAACCATTTATATTGATAACAAACCATATGAAGTAAAAGCAGGGAAAAACCTGCTGGAGACCAGCCTGAGCCTTGGTTTTGACCTTCCTTATTTTTGCTGGCATCCGGCAATGGGAAGCGTGGGAGCATGCAGGCAATGTGCCATAAAAATATTTAAAGATGAAAAGGATGCTAATGGAAAGATAGTAATGAGCTGCATGGAGGGCGTAAAAGATGGTTTACGTATGTCCATTGCCGATAGTACAGTCAAGGCTTTCAGAGAACAGGTTATTGAATGGCTGATGACCAATCATCCGCACGATTGTCCGGTTTGCGATGAGGGAGGTAGTTGTCATTTGCAGGATATGACAGTAATGACCGGACATGATTACCGGCGCTTTGAATTTAAAAAGCGGACCTATACCAACCAGTACCTTGGCCCGCTCATCCATCATGAAATGAACCGGTGCATACAATGCTATCGTTGTGTAAGGTTTTACCGCGATTATGCAGGAGGTGATGATCTGAATGTATTTGGGGCGCATCACCATGTTTATTTTGGAAGAGAAAAAGATGGGGTACTGCAAAGCCCTTTCAGCGGCAACCTGGCTGAAGTATGCCCAACGGGTGTTTTTACCGATAAAACGCTTAAAAAACATTATACCCGCAAGTGGGATCTCACAAGTGCTCCTTCTGTTTGCCATCACTGCAGCCTGGGATGTAATATTATAGCCGGGGAACGGTACGGCCGGTTGCGTAATATTTTAAACCGGTATAACAGCGATGTGAATGGCTATTTCCTTTGCGACAAAGGCCGGTATGGCTATGAATTCGTTAATAGCGTAAACCGGATAACAGAACCGCTTATCCGTACCCGCCCGGTTGAAGCTGTGGATGAAACAACGTTGATGAATCATTTAAAAAATCTCATTACCCTCCATCCCGTAATTGGGGTTGGTTCACCGCGGGCATCAATGGAAAGCAATTTTGCACTGATGCAACTGGTGGGAAAAGAAAATTTTTACCAGGGTGTAAGCGATGATACGGCATACCTTGAAGGGCGGATGATTGAATTGCTGCAACAGGGCAACCTTCACAGCGCTTCTCTGAAAGAAATAGAATCGGCCGATGCCGTGCTGGTACTGGGTGAAGACATTTGGAACACGGCTCCTGTTATGGCCCTTGCAGTACGGCAATCGGTAATGAAAACGGCCGCCACACAAGCTACACAACAAGCTTCCCTGTCTGCCTGGCATGATGCGGCGATCAAAGAATTGGTGCAGGAACAAAAAGGGTTTCTCGCAAACATCACCATTTTATCATCTCCCCTCGACCCCATCTCCGCTATTACTATACATGAAAGCCCGGACAATATGGCCAGGCTGGGTTTTGCTGTTGCTCATTTGCTCAATGACGGCATACCCCCTGTTTCCGGTATAACAGAAAAGGAAATGCTTGCAGCAAAGCATATTGCCAATGCTTTACGGCATGCACAGCGGCCGGTAATCATAACGGGTAGTTCCTGTTGTAACGAAGCCCTCATAAAAGCAGCTTTCAATATTGTGCAATCACTGCATACGCCCGAACGAACGGCAGGCATTTCCTTTGTACTCCCGGAATGCAACAGCATGGGTACCGCCTTAATGAAAGCGCCTTCTTTTGAAAGTGCTGCAGAAAGGGTAAGAAACGATGATGATTGTACAGCAATTGTATTGGAAAATGATTTGTACAGGCATATTCCCGCGGCTAAAGCAGACGCTTTTCTTTCGCGATGTAAAAACCTGATTGTACTGGACGGTTTGCATAACCGCACAACCGAAAAAGCACATGTGCTGATACCGGCGGCCACTTTTGCCGAAGCCGACGGAACCCTTGTAAACAACGAGGGACGTGCACAACATTTTTACCAGGTATTCATTCCTGTAAATACTCATATTAAAGAAAGCTGGAGATGGCTTGGGGAAATGAAAACAATGCAGGCCAAAGCCTCCAACGGGCTAAAGCAGCACCCTGATGAATGGCTGGCAAAGCTGGAAGCAACATTGCCACAGTTTGCAAATATTACTAAGGTAATGCCATCGCATCATTTTCGAATTAACGGCCAACCTATTCCGCGTGAACCACACCGGTATAGCGGCCGTACCGCCATGCGGGCTAACCTGGGGGTTAGTGAACCCAAACCATTGCAGGATGACGATTCTCCGCTTACCTATACAATGGAAGGATATGCGGGGATACCTCCTTCGTCCATGATTCCATATTTCTGGGCGCCCGGGTGGAACTCGGGACAGGCGGTTAATAAATATCAGCAGGAAATGGGTGGCGCCCTCAGGGAAGAAAATCCGGGTATCTGTTTATTCGCCACTAAAAACGATGGCGCATCTCAATTCTTTAAAGACAGTCCTGAAGCTTTTATTTCCAGGCCCGGTAAGTATTTGCTGCTGCCGCAATACCAGTTGTTTGGTTCCGGCGAATTGAGTATATACAGCGAGGCAATAAGAGAACTGGTTCCTGAAGCAGCGATTATCTTATCAAAAAAAGATGCAGCAGATCTGGGTGCAGCGAAGGGCACATTCATCACTATAGGAAAAAATGATTTTCAATATCGTTTACCATTGGTCATCCATGATGAGCTGTGCAGCGGAATTGTACTGGCCCCCGCAGGGTACCAGGGAATGCCTGCTTTACCATGGGGGTCATGGGTTAAATTAAGTGTATGACGGTTATGCAACACATATGGATTGTAATAGGTGTGCTGTTTGTACTGCTCAATATTGCCGCAGGGCTCATTTGGGTAGAGCGCAGATTATTGGCCTTATGGCAGGACCGGCTTGGACCAAATCGTGCTGGCCCACTGGGTTTATTTATTGTGCTGGCAGATACACTGAAATTATTTTTTAAGGAAGACTGGATCCCTCCTTTTGCCGATAAGAAGATATTTATACTTGCGCCGGCAATTGTAGTGGGAAGCGTATTGTTGAGTTTTGTGATCATTCCTTTCGCACCCAATATTGTTGTGGCAGATCTGAATATTGGTCTGTTGTTTTTCCTGGCGATGTCTTCACTGGGAGTATACAGTATCGTTCTGGGTGGTTGGGCATCCAATAATAAGTATGCACTGCTGGGCGCCCTGCGGGGAGCTTCACAAATGATAGCCTATGAAGTATTTATGGGGCTGTCGCTAATGGGAGTGGTAATGCTTACCGGCTCTTTCAATATGGGTGCTATCGTGGAAGCGCAGAAAGGCATGTGGTTTATTGTAACGCAACCGGTGGGGTTTTTTGTTTTCTTTATTGCCGGCATTGCTGAAACACACCGCTTGCCATTCGACATTCCTGAAGCCGAAAGTGAATTGATAGCAGGCTATCATGCAGAATATTCAGGCATGAAGTTCGGAATGTTTTTTATTGGGGAATACCTGGGCATCACGCTGATCTCAGCAATGATGGTAGCCTTGTTTTTTGGAGGCTGGCTCGGTCCTTCTCTTCTGCCGCCATTGGCATGGTTTGCGCTGAAAACTTTTTTCTTTATTGGCGTGTTCATATTGCTCAGGGCTTCCCTGCCCCGGCCGCGCTATGATCAGTTGATTGAATACGGATGGAAAATATTGCTGCCGGTTGTACTGGCAAATCTGATGATCACTGGTGCTATTGCATTATGGATGAGAGGGAGTGGGTCAATTTGAAAATTTGAAAATATGACAATTTGAAAATGAGCCGATAGAATCCATAAGGTTTACGGGATGGTAATTGCAGGCTGGCAAAACCTCATGGG
>CAMPJQ010000063.1 GCA_946886925.1 uncultured Terrimonas sp. | reverse complement strand
TATTGTTTTTGGGTTCCGCGCACATCTTTCCGGATTCTGGCCCACCTTCCTGTTTGTTTTTGTGTTCTTGGTTCTTTCTTTTTGTTTTGCTGAAAGCTGTTTTATAGTTTTTTATTTTGAAATGTTATTTTATTGAAGTAGCATATAAAGGAGCGGGTTATGCAGGGTTTCAGGTACAGGAAAATGCGGTTACTATACAATCTGAGATTCAAAAGGCGATGACTGTTCTTTTTAAAAAGGATATATTACTTACAGGGGCTTCACGAACAGATGCTGAAGTAAATGCGTTGCAGAATTTTTTTCATTTCGACTTTGATGAACCCATACCCGGGCGTTACATCTATAATCTAAATGCCATACTCCCCCCCGTTATTGTAATAAACCGAATCATTCCGGTGCAGGCAAATGCGCATTGCAGGTTCGATGCCATAAGCAGGGAATACATGTACTATGTATACAAAACTAAAAACCCCTTCCTGCGCGACAGGGCCTATTATTTCCCCTATACAATTGATTTTGATCTGTTGCAGCAGTCGGCATCAGCAATATTGGAATATACAGATTTTACAAGTTTTTCCAAACGCAATACACAGGTTAAGAATTTTATATGCCAGGTGCAGGAAAGCAGATGGAAAGTAGTAAATGATCATGTTGTTTATCATGTAAAAGCCAATCGTTTTTTGCGGGGTATGGTAAGAGGTTTGGTTGGCACCATGCTGCAGGCAGGCAGGGGCAAAATAGACATAGATGCTTTTCGAAAGATTATTGAAAGCAGAGATTGCACAAAAGCAAATTTTGCTATACCGGGTCATGGACTGTTTTTAACAAGAGTAAATTATCCGCCCGACTATCCATTAGCATCTAAAGTATTGCAATAGCCCGTTCAACCATTCACTTCTCAATGCGCACTACCCGTTTCTGTACCACCAGGATAGTACTCCTCCAACCAGCTAATCATGCCAGAAAACAGATCTGCGGCTATAGGTGGCCGTAATTCGTGCTTTTCGTTGGGATATAATTTTATTTTGGATGGAATACCCAATTGTTGTAATTTTTTGTACAATTTCTCAGACTGGCCAACCGGAACCAGTTCATCGGCTGTACCATGAAATAAAATGGTAGGAACCCCGGTTTTTTGGCTGAGATGAAAATAAGGACTGGCTTGTTTTACAATCTTTGCCGCTGTATCGGGTGTTCAAAGGAAATTGATGATGATATCATTGCTTTCCGATCCAGGTTTGCGCACTGATTCATCCGACAGGTCTGTGGGTCCAAAAATATCCACAACAGCCTTCACTTGCTTCAAACTATCGTAACCATAAGCATACAACATTGCCAGGTGAGCGCCGGCACTTGCACCTATTAATGCAAAACTATTACCATCATATTTATATTCAGCGGCGTTTGCCGAAATAAAGGCCAATGCTTTTTGTATATCCTCTATTTGCGTGGGAAAGGTGTTTTTTCCATCTTTCACCAAACGGTAATTTAATGATGCCAAAGCATATTTTCGTTTACCAACCAGTTCTTCAATCAAGGGCTTTGGAAATTCGGCTTTATCACCCTGTACCCAGCTTCCGCCATGAATATATACAATCACTTTGGTATTGCTGTTGCGGTCATCCGGTAAATAAGCATCCAGGAGCTGGTAATGGTTATCTGCATCGCCATACTGCACATCCGGTATTTCTGTATACGACTGATGCCTGATAGCAACTTCGTACTTTACCTTCTTGGCGGTTGACGAAACAATATGTTCATTGCTGTAGGAAGTTAATAAAGCGGATGCAAAAATAACGAACGCGCAGAAGTACTGACCGAATTGCATGGCAGGGATTTTATCTTTTCAAACAGGGTTTTACAGCAACTACAAGCTAAAGAAAATACAGTAAAATGCGTAGATTTTTTTCCCTTTTTTACCCACAATCTCTGCCTTATTGTTCCCACAACTGTGCTTTGTAACCTGCGCCCTGCAACCTGTATCTCATAATCTCATTCAATCATTTTCAGATACCGCCCCATCCAGTAAGGCAGCAGCCAAAATACAGGTTCTCTTTCTATATCGGGATGGCCATTTATAGCAGACCAGGGATTCTTATCCCACCGCACCGCAGTACGAATGCTGGCCGGCGGCAATTTATTCACCTGCAGATCATCCAGCACAGGTTCGTGCACCATTTTTACATCTTCTCTTTTGCTGTGATCAAATCTCCAGTTTACAAGATCAAGCGGTGTATCTTTCAGAAACTCAGCAGAGGAAGCCAACTCCACCTTTTTGTTGCGCGCATAGCAATACAAAAAATTGATCAGCGGGCTTTTATCGCCCTTTCGTTTTTCCATCCAGTTATCCATATGTTTTTCGTAAAATGCCAGCAATACAGGATCTTTTTCACAGCCAATCAGAACGGGGTAGAGGTAAGCCTGGAGGATCACATCGAAATAAATAAAACAAGCAGGATTTTGTTCGGGCACCTTAGCTATGTTTTCCAGGTAGTTTTCCTCCCTGATCAGCCGCAGATAATGATCCTGGTATTTGGTGTTCCCGGTCATGTAATAGGCCAGTTTTAAAAAGGTCAATAGCTCCATTGAGTTTTGATGCTGGTCGGGTATCCATTCCGGATCGCGGTTGAGTTTATCCGGGCTCCATACAGACCAACGGGTATGGGTACCGTCAGTATCTGTCATATTGAAGTTATGGGCAATCAAATGATCAACCAGGCGTGCAACATGTTCACGGATGATTTGTTTTTCTTTACCATCGGCCACCAGCTCGTAATAAAAGTAATAACCCATCATATGACCGCACCATTCATCGCTGCTTGTATCGCCTTTCCACAGCCATTTGCCATCTTTCGATTTATGCCACCGCGTTTCAACGGGTTTGAACCGTGGCTCTTTCACCAGTTCTTCAGCCAGTTCTCTTTCTGTATATTTCCTGTTAGCATCATGCACATTATTTCCCCAGCCTGCCGGCACTATTGTTCTGGCAAAAAAGCCATCGGTACCGGTTATGGTTTGCAGCAGCTTCAAAAAATCAAAGGCCTTCTTTGCTTTATCTTTGGCATCTTTACTTTTGGTTGCCGCATAACGAAAACTTTCCATGGCCAAATAATTGGCCGTGAACTCCCCATCGTTGTCATCATCTTCCGGTTGCCAGCTATTCACATCTTCCGGGTCTTTTAAACGGGCAGGGCCTACTATCCATGGTTCACGAACATGCCGCTTCATGGTAATGTCATAAAAGAAATCCTGTTTTTGTGCCAGGGTCATTTTTCTTTTCTTAATAGCGCTTACCCCTTTTGGCGTGGCCACCCATGCGTTGCCTTCCTTATCAAAAGCAATATCAGTTACTTTGTCATCCAGTAACCAGCGCCTGCTGAAACGCAAGCTGTGTGAACCATCCGGCGCATAACGCACTATGCCTGCGTCTGTTCCCACCCACATACTTCCATCGGGTGAACGCTCCACGCAGTTCACGTAAATGGAAGGCATACCATTGGAAGGCCGAAGTGCCTGCACTTTTTTATTATTTTGGATGATGGTTACACCACCGAGACCACCTGCCCATAACCGTTGTTTATTGTCGAATGCTAACCCCTTTGTATAAGCGCTGAGTAGCTGGCTGCTGTCTTTAAGATGCCGGATCTGTTCCTGTACAATATGATATAATCCCACATCACTGGCTACCCATATACTATTGTCAGCACCTGCAACGGCATTCCGTATAGAACGGGCGATAGCATAATCCTTTTTAAAGAAACGGTTTTGGCTAAATACCCATACGCCTTTTGGGCCAAAAGCATATAACTCATTTTTTGCAGCGCATAATGCAGAAATGGGTCCTGTTGTACCGGGTATTTTTTTTAGTGTGTTGTTTTCATAAAAATAAACACCGTTCCATGTTCCTAACCATACTGCCTTTTCATTATCTGTTGTTACAACATATGCAGGGCCATTATCATCACCGGTAATCATGTTTATCCATGCCAATGTTCCGGGCTTTTTCATATATATTCCTTCGGCAGTGGCAGCCCACACATTCGATTCATGATCAACCGCAACGCTTCTTATTTCATTTTCCGGCGCACTTTTTCCTATGCGATATGCTTCATGATACTCCTGCCAGAAAGCTGTGTCTTTAGTGCTTTCAAAAGCATACGATAGCTGGGCAATGGCAGTTTGTGAAACGCCTGTAAAAAATAAGGAGTAAAACAGTAATAATTTATTTTTCATATTTGAGTGAATGTACTGGCTATCAGCTTTGAGTTATTTTTTTCATAAAGCATAATATTAAAAAGAAAACCTGCAAGGCAGTGTTATGCAAGCCTCACAGGTTTTGTAATTATGAAAAAGATCACTATTGCAATATCCACATCTTAACAGAAGCCAGATCCTTACCTCCCATTGCGGATACGGCAGCGTCATATTGTTCTTTATTGTTGCTCGATTCATCCAGCGGATACAGATACCGCATGGGGTATTCGTATGTAGAAAATGACGTAACGATTTTGCCGACGAATGCGGGTTTACCGGTTCTCCTGTAGTCGGTATATGCTTCTGTGTGATTGGTCATAAGCATAGACAGCCATTTCTGGAGAGCGATCTTGTCAAGATCAGCAGCAGAGCCATCCAATGCTACGGCAGGCTTTGCATAGTAGTTACCGAAATTGTCCACTATCTTCTCTGAGCCGATATGGGTAGCCGGTTTTGTTCCGTTTTCGATCTGCCACCTTTCGAACGACAGTCGTATTCCATTTTCGTAATAATCTTGAACAGTTCCCGCAGAGATCCATCCCTTCTGGCGTGCTTCAGCAAGAAGGAACATCATTTCGCTTGCCTCCATCATCACCCCTTTGAGAGTGGGACCGGTGGTTTCTGCCAGCAGACCTGAAAGCCCAGTAATACGGCGGTTGTCGTAAAAGCTGTTGGTTCCGGGAAGGCTGGTGGAGCTTGCATACTGTGTTTGAACATTTATCGGGTTCGGAGCTCCTACCCATTTGGCATCGAGGGGATAAGGCACTGATATAACATTACCATCCAGGTCTCTTCCTGATGCTACTATTTCTGAGGGCTCATACAGCGAAGAAGGATAATAAGTGATATTATAAGTGTAGCCATTTATCTTGATGTCTTCACTGGATTCCGCGGCCTGGGCTGATATCGGGGAAAGCGCCGGTGCAAAGATCACGTACATACGCGGGTCATCAAGAGCTACCATCTGGTCAATCAAATACTTGGACGGCTTCTGCTCGGTAAAGTTGTTCCCGGTTCCCCAGTTTCTCTGCAGGTACCACGCTTCCCGCTCGCTAACGCCCGAAAACTCAAGCCCTGCATTATCGGCTACAGCCGACATATAGTTGTTGCCACTGGCAATCGCCTGCATTTCGCCGCTCAGGTCCCTGCCAGCTTTCTTAAATGCCTCATAGGAATGTGCCATGAGCCTGAACTTCAGAGAATTGGCAAATTTTATCCATTTGGATCTGTCTCCATTAAACAAAACATCGTGTTCGGCTGGCAATCCTTTGCTGCCGGCATCCGACAAAATAGAAACCGCATCATCCAGCAGGGTAAACATTTGCTCATATACTTCTTTCTGGGAATCGAATTTGGGAAACAGGTCACCGGATCTTCCCTGCATAGCTTCGCTGAAGGGGATATCTCCGTATTTTTCGGTAACAGATCCGCCTACAACACATTTCAGGATATTAGCGACTGCTACATTCGCCATGTTATTTTCATCGGTTGCCAGTTTTGTGACCGCTCCAAGCGTTCTCAACTGCTGTGTATAAGGATTGCTACCCTGGTAATCCCAGTTCTGAGCGGCGTTGGTGTAGAGCGTAGCCGCCTGCGAACCACCGTTATAACATTCCAAAAAGTACAGGTTTGCTTCTTCAACCGGCTCATCAATTACTCCTTTGCCATATTGGTATGCAACATCTACAATAGCCGTAGTAAGCTGGTATCGTGAATAGGTGAAGTAATTAACGTTGAATGACGTTTCCCGTTCGTCCATTCGCAGTTGATCCTTACTGCAGGATACGCCGGCAAGTACCAGCAATCCAAGCATGATATATTTTATTGTTTTCATCGTCATAATATTTTTACAAATTAATTTGATTACTCCTAAAAACTAACATTCAATCTTACGCCCATAGTGCGGATTGGAGGTAATCCGAAGTCTGCCACACCCATGCCTCTCACACCATCGTAGAAAGCCGTTTCCGGATCTTCATTCATTTTGTTTTTTGCCCAGAACATCACGTTCTTGGCGAAAACGGTAAGAGAAACATCCTGGCAACGCAACCGCTGCGCCAGCGACCTATCGAGGGAATAGGTGAGATTGATCTCCTTGATCTTGAAGGAAGTAGCGTCATGCGTTCTGAACTGGGCGCCGGACCACAACTCCTGTCCTTCCATGTTATAAGGGTTCATAAAGAGGGTTCTGGTAGGATCATCTCCATTCCTGATATAATCCGCATCCGAGAGGCTCAGCTTTTCTTCCGGTGTCATTTGAGACTGGTCAACGCCAGGGTTGATAAATGCCGCGTTCCAGTAGCCGAAGTAGCGCGGATCGCCATTGTACATGGTCATGAGTTCCTGCATTTTTTCCCTGTAGTTTTCAAAGCCCGGCTCGGTGAACATATCATCGGGATTCGGCATACTGGGCAAGCCACCGGCGAAACGACCGCCTGTCCAGTACTCGTTGTATTTATCGCCATAGAGCGCCATAATGTCTGCCATACCATCGTCAATCATGATCTTCTGCGTTTCGGAAATAAATATACCACCCACTCTCATGCTGGCAACAACATTGAGCCGGAAGTTTTTGTACCTGGCATCCGCAACAAACCCATAGATGGCTTTGGGATTCATATTGCCTAAGTACCCGTTCTTTTTGATATAGTCTGTAGTGGTAACGGCTTCTTCAATAATACCGTCAATACCGGTCAGCATCATTCCTTGGTATTTGCCGCTTTGGATATAGCCAATCGGTTGCCGTGCATACATGTCTCCTACGCGTGAACCTTTGAACAAAGCCAAATAGGAAGCTCCGTCATAGTTATAGAATCTCTCTGAGAAGCGTGGGTCCAGGTCATCAATAACAGATTTGAAAGTACTGATGTTACCGGTGAGGTTTACCACCCAGTTTTTGGTGCGTACAGGCGTTACCGTTAAGGCTGCTTCCAGACCGGTTGATTTCACCGCACCCATATTGGTAAGTATCGAGCCAAATCCTGAAGACGTTACCACCGGCAGGGTCTGGATCTGGTTGATATGATTTTTAGAATAAACGGTAAATTCTCCCGATATACGGTTATCAAGCGCTCTGAAGTCTATACCTGCTTCTTTGGTTACGTTCAGCTCGGGCTTAATATTCGCGTCAACAGGGTCGCCGCCGATGGTTCCCATAGCAACGCCGTTCCATGTATTTCCTGAAATACCGTAGCTGTCCTGGTTAACAGGTCGTCCAATACCATATCCGGTTTCTGCATACCCCCCTCTCAGTTTGAGGAAGTTAAATACGTTACCCATATCAAAGGTTTCAGATGCTATCCAGCTTAAGGATGCACCGGGGTAGAAATGGTTATCCTTTTCATGACCCAGTATACCTACCCAGTCGTTACGGCCCGACAACTCTAAGTAAACCATATTTTGCCATCCGATGCTGGCAGTGGCATAAGCGCCGTAGTTGCGACCGGGGTAACCCCTGTTGAAATAGGCAGCCTGCCTTACTGCCGCAGGCAATGAACTATAGCTAAAGGAGTTGGGAGTTGCCAGTATTTCGCCGCCAAACCCGGAATTGTTGCTTTCGCCATAGTTATAGGAAAAGCCGCCTAAAGCATCAAGCGACAGCCTGCTGCCAAGAAAACGCTTGTTGTAAGAAAGCAACAGGTCATTTCTTACATTGAGATTGTTGCTGTGCTGTTGTTCGTATATGCCTTGCGGCCTGCGTTCTGCATCCCATGGGCTTTTTCTTTCAAACGCAAAGTTTTCATGGCTGATGCCTGAGCGCAACGTGAGCAGGAATGGCTCACCTATTTTATAATCCAATTGTACTTTTCCGAAAAATACGTCTTTGGTATAGGTTCTGATAATGTTTTCAGCGGCAAAGTAAGGTCCGTTTTTACCAACTGCATTGTACCTGAGGCGATCTTCTCCCGGTCCTTTCAGATAAGGCGTGTTCTGGTATTGTCCTTCCCAGTCGGTGATCCAGGGGTCGGCCTTTTCCCATTCCGACATTTTGGGCATATTGATGGGCATAGACATGGCATGAGCCAGTGGGTTGTCTTCTCTTTTATCCTGAACGTGCGACTGGTTAGGCACAAAGGTATGAGACCATGATGCCTGGGAAGTAACTGAAAGCCTGTCGTTTATATTGTATTTAGCATCAAAGGAAACGCTGTTCCGGGTTGTTTTGTTGCCAGGTATTACGGCATTGTGTACCAGGTTGCCGAGGTTGAGCCGGTAGTTACCCTTTTCGTAGTTGCCTGTTACGGCTACGTTATTGTCGGTCATCACCCCTGTTCTCAGGAAGGCCAGTAGCGGATTTTTATCTCCACGGGCTTCCAGCACCGATTCTTCCCATTCCTGTGTAAGGATATTCCACCTCCACACAGGTTCGTTGTTGTTCACCTTGTCATCTATTGCCCAGCCGAGTCCCTTTTTATCTTCGGTTAATGCGCTTCCGTCTTCATCGCCCTGGAAAAATCTTCTTTGCACCGGAGGGGCACTATAAGCCTGGTCGAAAGAAGTAGCGCTACTTACCGAAATGCCGAGCCCTTTTTTAGCTCCCGCACCCGATTTGGTGGTGATCAGGATCACGCCATTACCTGCCTGGGATCCGTAAAGCGCTGCAGCGCTGGCGCCTTTCAGCACAGAGATGCTCTCAATATCGTTGGGGTTAAGGGAGGAGATAAAGTTGCCTGCATCAATACCTGCGGTGGCTCCAACGGTGTTGGAACCCAACTGTACGCCATTCAGCACGATCAGGGGCTGGGTTTCGTTGTTAATATTACTTGCCCCCATTATACCTTTCAATGAGGTAGCCCCGCGTATGTTGAACATTACAGAAGAGGTGGGTGAGGATGTAACGCTGTTCATTTGTACTCCCGTAACTTTACCTTCCACTGATTTCAACACATTGGAGGCACCCCCGGTTTCCATATCTTTAGCTTCAACAGAAGAAATGCTGTACCCCAATGCTCTTTTCTCCCTTTTTATACCGAGAGATGTTACTACCACCTGCTCTAATTCCCTGCTTGATGCATCAAGCGTAATGTCTAACACTGCTTTGCCAGATACAGCAACTTCTCTTGTATCATAACTAACATGGCTTATTACCAACACAGCATCGGGGCTGCTTACAGTTATTGCAAACTCACCATTACTATTTGTTGTAGTAACATTGCCGGTACCCTTTTCTGTTACTGTTGCGCCGGCTACGCCGCCATTTTCATCACTTATCCTGCCTCTTACGGAAAAATCAGCGGCATCAGCAGCAGCGGTGATCACCGAAGCACTAATTGCAAAAT
>CAMPJQ010000062.1 GCA_946886925.1 uncultured Terrimonas sp. | reverse complement strand
AGATGCAACGGTGCTGTATAAGTGCGATAATTTATATGATAGAGCTGCGGAAGGTAGTATTGTATACAATGATCCTTTTTTAAATATTGACTGGAAAATTCCCCCTGGCAAAGCAATACTTTCTGATAAAGACCAGGGGCACCCCTTATTAAGGGACTGCAAAAATCGTTTTGTATTCGAAGGATAACCATCATCCATGCAGAAATTGAAAATACTTGTAACCGGCGCTGGTGGGCAACTTGGCAAATCAATAAAGGATATTGCACCGTTCTATCCCCGGTTTGAGTTTGTTTTTTTGTCTAAGCAGCATATGCCTGTGGAACAAAAAGATAAAACAGAAGCTGTTTTTGATGCTGTTCGTCCGCAATTTTGTATTAACTGTGCAGCATATACTGCTGTTGATAAGGCCGAATCGGAGAAAGAAAACGCATTTCTGATCAATGCCGATGGAGTTAAAATACTCGCGGATGCATGTGAAACTTACCAATCAAAATTTATACATATCTCTACGGATTATGTGTTTAACGGCCAGTCGTCTGTTCCTTATAAAGAAGATGCAGGCATTGATCCCATAAACATTTATGGTGCCTCCAAGGCAAGAGGGGAGGTGTTGGCAATGGCATGTAATCCCGAAACGATAATTATGCGTACGTCGTGGGTGTACAGTGAGCATGGCAGTAATTTTGTAAAGACCATGATGCGCTTAATGAAAGAAAAAAAAGAGTTGAATATAGTGAATGACCAGGTAGGTTCTCCAACTTATGCAAATGATCTGTCCCGTGCTATTATGCGCATCGTCAATAGTAAGCTTTGGTTACCGGGCATCTATCATTACTGCAATGAAGGAAATATTAGCTGGTACGATTTTGCAATGGCTATAAAAGAGATGACCGGGGCCAATTGCATACTGCATCCTGTTCCCGCCACTGCATATCCAACCCCTGCCAAACGCCCTTCTTTTTCTCTGCTCGACACATCAAAAATCAGGGAAACCTATGGGGTAAATATTCCTTTGTGGAAGGAGAGTCTCATGAAGTGTATAGACAATATGCAGTAAGCGTAAAGATCATGCTTGTTACAGATCTGCGAGGAACTGGGAATGAATATAGGCTGCCACTTCTGTCATGTTTTTTGTGTTTCCGTGAACAGCCAGTTGCCGGTCGGCGCCAGTACCCTGATCAATTATTTTCTGAACATTGCCAAGCCGGTGTCTCGATCCGAGGTGATCTACCATATCATCTACAAAATCAAGCAATTCATATATCAGCACCCTCGTATTTACTTCTTCTTCTTTGCCAAAATCAATCAGGTGACCGTCTAATCCATACCGGCTGGCGCGCCATTTGTTTTCGTTTACCAATGCCCGTGAATATTGTATGAAATTCATATTTTCCATACGTAGTTTGTAAAGCTTGGCGCATATAGCCTGGAACAAAGCGGTAATCGCAATGGTTTCATCTACGGTTAATGGTACATCACAAATACGGAATTCAACGGTATTAAAAAAAGGGTGAACACGCAGATCCCACCATATTTTTTTTGCGTTATCAATACAATTGGTTTTGATCAGCAGGTTTACATAATTATCATAGGCTTCAATGCTTTCAAAATAGTCTGGTATACCGGTGCGTGGAAATTTATCGAATACTTTTGTACGAAATGATTTAAAGCCGGTATATCTTCCCTCCCAGAAAGGAGAGTTGGTACTGAGTGCAAATACATGTGGTAAAAAATACCTGGCCGAATTGGCGATATGTATAGCCATTCTTCGGCTTTCCATGCCTACATGCACATGTAAGCCAAAAATAAGGTTGCTCCGGGCGGCATCCTGCATTTCATTAACAATTTCATGATAACGGATATGATCTGTAATAAGCTGCCTTTCCCACAAACTGAAAGGATGTGTGCCTGATGCGCCCACCGCAAAGCCAAGATCACCCGCGATGCCCGCAATGGTTTTACGCAAAAGTCCTACATCGTTATAGGCGGCATCTATATCTTCACATACATCCGTGCCTACTTCCACCACCGCCTGGTGCATTTCTGCCTTTACCTTATCTTTTATGATCTTTTGCCCTTCCGATACAATTTTTTGTTCATGGCTTTTTAGTTCAAAGGTAGTCGGGTCAATCACCATGTACTCTTCTTCTACTCCAAGGGTAAATTGTTTATAATTCAGATTAGCCATATTGATTTCGTTTAGTGCAATCAGAGATTCAAATGATATTTTTTAGATTATAAATACAATACCGGCTATCCCTGTGCAGGCGTTTGCAGCCCGGGCGCATCAATATCAAATCTTAAATCTTAAATTTCAAATTACGTCAGTGGCTGCTTTTCTACACTCCGCTTTACATACTCGCCCCAGGTAAGGTTATCTGATCCTTCTTTACTGTTTTGCGCTCGTTCAATAGCATAATTGGCCGACGTTTCCACAACCCATTCAAAATTTTCTTCCCCCACGCTGTTTTTCTCTGCATCCGGAGCAGGATTACAGAAGTCAATAGCGTAAGGTACCCCGTTGCGGAGTGCTAATTCTACGGTATTAAAATCATAGCCAAGGAATTTGTTAAGCCGCAGTACAATTTCTTCCATAAGCTGATATCGTTCCGGTGAAGGCTTAAAATCGCTTACATACCGCAGGTGGTGCGGATTGCGGGGTTCATAAGGCATAATGCGTACATGTTGGTCACCAATGCAATAACACCTGTAATATTCATCAAATACAATTTCTTCCTGGAGCAGCATTACCAATTCACCGGTTTCTCCATGCTTATCAAAAAAATCCTCCATACTGTCTAACTTGTATACGTTTTTCCATCCTCCTCCTGCAAAAGGTTTCATATATGCAGGGAATCCAACATAATTAAAAATGCCTTCCCAGTCCAATGGAAAAGCAAGATTGGCAAACGATTCGTCAGAGGTATCTGCCGGCAGGTTTCTGGAAGGAAGAATTACCGTTTTAGGAACAGGCACGCCAATTTTTGTGGCAAGGGCGTTGTTAAAAAATTTTTCATCGGCGCTCCACCAAAAAGGGTTATTGATTACCGCTGTACCGCTGATAGCAGCATTTTTAAGAAAGGCACGGTAAAAGGGAACGTCCTGAGATATACGGTCCACTATTACTGCATATCCGCTCGGCTCACCTTGTACTACTTTACTAATTGACACAGATTCGGCAATAATGCCATCAGGATTTTTACTATTGATCCTATCCACAAAAGCATTGGGAAACGATCTTTCTTTGCCGTGCAGAATTCCGATTTTTTTCATACTGTGTTTTTTCTCCGTGCACTATAGCCCGGGCATTTATAATAGGTTTTTAAGTACATTGTAAGATAGCTAAAAACTATTTTACCAGATCAAATTATCTTTAAATCTTTCCATTATATTTGGTTCTGATGCTGATAAAAAAAGAGGCCATAATACCTGTAAAAAAACATACGCTTTCGTCCCGTTGCCTGCAACGCGAAGTACGTGTTGATTTCTTTATGCCCCCTGCTTATCAGGAAAAGAATGAGATAGGCTTATTGCTGATCAACGATGGGCAAAATATGGAAGAACTGGGTTTGACCGGCATCCTTTCCGGCTTATACCAGCAGAATATAATTCGTCCTTTGCTTTGCGTGGGTATACATTGTGGTGATGACCGGAGAAATGAATATGGCACCGCATTCGTTGCAGATTATAAAGGGAGAGGTGCTAAAGCGGCTTTATATACTCAATTTATATTAGAGGAACTGCTTCCGTTTATTCACCTGCAATCCGGTATTATTTCTTTTAAAGAAAAATCTTTTGCAGGTTTTTCCTTAGGCGGACTGTCTGCATTGGATATTGTATGGAATCATCCAAAAGAATTTGTAAAAGCAGGGATTTTCAGCGGTTCATTCTGGTGGCGGTCGAAGGGGCTTGATGAAGGTTATCTTGAAGCTACCGACCGCATTATGCATGCCCGCATACGGGAGGGTCATTATTATCCCTGGCTTAAATTCTTTTTTGAAACCGGAACACTTGATGAAACGGAAGACCGAAATAATAACGGAATTATTGATTGCATTGATGATACGATTGCACTGATAGAAGAACTGGAACATAAGGGATATAAAAGGCAACGCGATATTGAATATCTTGAATTGAAAGATGGCAGGCATGATTTGGCTACCTGGGCTATTGCCATGCCTGTATTTTTAAAATGGGGGTGGGGAAGATAATTTGAAAATCACATAGGGACCACTTATTCTTGCGCTTGCGATATTAAAAAATCTGCTTTTCCCCGAATGTGGAACTCTATATTATAGACATATTATTACAAATCAGGAAGTATAGTTAAAGGATTGTCTATTATGTGACAATGAAATTGTATATGCCTGTTCAAGTTGCCGAATTCGTAACTTTGCCAAAATTTTAAAGATGTTCAATACTATTGAAAGTGCGATTGAGGATATAAAGAATGGAAAGCTGGTAATAGTGGTGGATGATGAGGATCGTGAAAATGAAGGCGACTTTATAACTGCAGCTCAGAATGCTACTCCCGAGATCATTAATTTTATGACCAAACATGGAAGGGGGCTGGTTTGCGCACCTTTAACCGAGGAAAGATGCACAGAGCTGAATCTTGATCTGATGGTTATCAGCAATACATCCCTGCATGAAACTCCCTTTACCGTATCAGTTGATCTTTTGGGTCATGGTTGCACTACAGGAGTTTCTGCTCACGATCGTTCTAAAACAATCAAAGCTTTGATCAATCCCGAAACAAAACCTTCCGAATTGGGCAGGCCCGGTCATATTTTTCCTTTAAAAGCAAAAGCCGGCGGTGTATTAAGACGTGCCGGTCATACGGAAGCTACCATTGATCTTGCACGGCTTGCAGGCTTTGATGCGCCATATGGCGGGGTGCTGGTAGAAATTATGAATGACGATGGTTCAATGGCAAGGCTGCCTGAATTGCAGGAAATAGCAAAGAAATTTGAGCTTAAGCTGATTACTATAAAAGACCTCATAGAATACCGGTTAAAAGCCGATTCTCTGATAGAAGAAATAGTTAAGGTAGATATGCCCACTAAATATGGTCATTTTAAGCTCATTATTTTCAGGGAAAGAAATAATCCTTCCAGCGGCGAGCATATGGCGCTGGTAAAAGGCGAATGGCAAAAAGATGAACCTGTATTGGTTCGGGTGCACTCATCCTGTTTTACAGGAGATATATTAGGATCTCTTCGCTGCGATTGCGGCGAACAGTTACATGAAGCTATGAAACTGGTTGAGAAAGAAGGAAAGGGTGTAGTATTATATATGAACCAGGAAGGCAGGGGAATAGGGCTGGTAAATAAATTGAAAGCATACAAGCTCCAGGAAGAAGGAATGGATACGGTAGAAGCAAACCTTCATCTGGGATTTAAAATGGATGAAAGGGACTACGGTGTAGGTGCTCAGATTTTACGTCATCTTGGTATCAATAAAATGCGGTTGATAAGCAATAATCCACGCAAGCGGGTAGGTTTAATAGGTTACGGTTTGGATATCGTTGAAAATGTGCCGTTACATATTCATCCAAACCCACACAACGAAAAATATCTGAAAACCAAACGGGACAAGCTGGGTCATGAGATCCTTAGTGGAAAATGATGCAGTGCCTACAAAAGTCTTTTATCTATAGGAATTATCCTTTTATACACAATTTTTATTTTTGAGAAATCTTTATGGTTGGGATTGATAAGGATATTATGGTCTTCTGGCATTATGGCCGAAGGCAGTTCCAATGCCAGGTATTGATTTTTCCGAATGAAATAATCGCCAATAGCGCACAGTGAGCCGGGCGATGGATTGGCGTACCATTTTTCCGGCAGATCCTTAATGCTTATGGTAAGAATATGATCTTCAGGAATTTCGATGCAAAGCATACAATAATCATCGGCAGGAATGCCGGCAATATGGGCCACACTTTCCAGCAAGGCCAATGAAGCTGTGGCTGCCGTATATAAAATATAAGTACCCTTACTGTGCCAGCGGCCGGCATAACTTGCAGCCCCGGTACCCTTCAAATCTTCAATATAAATGCATTTACTAATGCGGAAGACCTTTCTCATCAGGCAAAAATTCCATGTTCAATTCTTCCTAATTCGTTCATCAGGAGGTCTATTCCAAGAGAGGTATCTAAATATGTTTTAGGTTTTTTATTGCCTAAAGCCATTACAGCGCTGTTCATCCATTGTTTAAAGGCATCCATATTACCAAAAACTTCTTCTCCACGGCTGTAGAGCTTGGCAAGTTCAATAATTCTTTCGGACTGCTCAGGATTAAGTTTTTGGCGGGCGGTATACCTCCTGAGGGTTCTGTCAGAAGTTCTGATGATAGTTGAAATTTCAGCCACCGTTAAACCTGTATTATCCATGAGGTGATCGAGTGATTTTTTGGGAACGCCTTCCCGGATTACTCCTATAAAATCTGCGTTGTTTCGAATCGGTGATTGCGTTGTTTGCCCCGAGATACCCAGGAGGTGAAGTACACTATGAACCAGGTTTAAAAAAGGGCTCGAGGGTGCCGCTGCTGCGTATGCTACCGCAGGATCTTCTAATATATTTAAGGGTGGATCTTCTATAGTGTATTTTTTACGTGCAGGCATATCTTTGATTTATGACCCAAATTTACGGTCATTTGTCCGGTTTAAGAAATTCTTACAACAATTTTTTTTAATGGACTCTATATCCGGTTAAAAATATCCTGAGGATTCCTAAGGATGCCAAATCCGGCGGTAATCATCACAAATATCCAAAACAGCAGAAAGACAATAGAAGGAATTAATCCAACAATTGCACATATTCTTCCCGTGCGCAGGTTGCTGTAAGATGAAGCGGTATACCACTCAGGATTTGCCTGGTACAATTGTGCGTCTTTGCCATACAGGATCAATGCAACAATTGAACACACCACGCCGGGTACGCCATAACAACAACAGCCAACAATGGATATAATACCGAGCGCCAGTACTGCTGAAGCATTGGGCAGTGAACGTTGTGATTGCGGAGCGAATATGGAACTGTCCTGTGGGTTCATTTAATGAAAAATTTGGTGCGTAACAATTTTGTAAATGTAATGTGCTGTAATGATACTTACAACAGCCATTTGCAATCCGATAATGATTTTTGAGCCGTTGGAAAATTTGTATTTCAGGTGAAGCAGGAAATAACCACATAGCAACAAAAGCGGCAGCAATGCAGGATACATTACCAGAGAACCGGAGAAATTCCCTTTGAGCAGCGCAATCATGCTGCGTTGCATTCCGCAACCCGGGCATTCTATGCTAAAATATTTAACCGAGGGGCAGGTAAGCATATTTGCTTCCAGCCACTTAATCCATGATACATATAATGTGATTAAAGGGTCCATCATTTTAGCTTTTAACCAGTCATCACAAGTTAACGAACCAACCAGTTAACCATCTCATATCATGATTTGCCAGATGTATTTTTGTCCCCATTTGCCCCAGCGTTTAAGGCTATTTTGTATCGTTTTTTCCATGCCGGAATAATTGGTGGTTTTGCCTTTTTTAGGTGGAGCTACGGCAGTTGGCTTTATTTCTTCAAGCTGTACTTTGGTAGCATACCAGTTAGTGTACAGCCTGGGAATAACCACACCAAGAATCATTCCGGGCAATCCCTGAAAAGATTCCGGGCCACCGGGTGAAACAATTTCATCGGTGTAAAAAGCCACTACAAATACTGAATCCATAATAACAGTAAAAGCCCTCCTGCACTCAAAGCCGGCTATCTTACGGGTATCTTTTGTAAGATGCCATTTATATTTGCGCAAGCTATCCTGTATAAGAAACGACTCGTCAAATACCTGTTTGGCTGCTACGGTAGTTTGATTGGCAAAATCGGTGTATACTACATTGGAAGATGCCGGACCTTCGCCAAAAGGAGCCGGCTTTTCATTGCTTTCCCTCCCGGGCTCATACAGGGTTTTGTCTCCTGTAAATACCAGGTTGAAATAAGTGTGCTTAAATTCGGGTGTTTGCTTTTTAAGTGTTGCAGCCCAACCATCATCACCAAGGTCCATTTGCTTGTGGATATTAACGATTTTCTCAAATTCTATCTTTCCTTTCAGGATAAATTGTGCGTTTGATATTTGTGCTATGCCCAGTAATATTAACAAAATGACGGTACTGTTTCTTTTCATGGCTATGGGTTTTGCGTTTGTGCATTGTTTTTAGAAAAATTCCAGGTAAAGCTTAGCATCCAGAAGCGCCTTAATGTGGCGTATGTATTTTCGGTGATAAAATTACTTTGTATATCCCGCCGGAACCCGATGTTCTGATCCAGGATATCATTTACCGAGAATTTCAAAGAGCAGGTTTCCTTAAATAAACGTTTGCTCAGTGAGGCATTCCATATAATGGTGTTACGATTTTGATCGAATACATTTGTTTTTTGCCTGAAATTAAAATCGGCATTGCTGGAGAGATCAAATTTGTATGGGAGTGCAAAATAAGTGTCTATATTATATGCATATACCCAATACTTTGTTTGTATAGCTTCGTTAATAGAGCTCAGTGATGTATTGTAAGATGCGTTTGTCCGTAGGTTTATGCCCATTTTATTTTCCTTGGAAAAATAACCTCCAATACCCATAGCATAAGTATTGTTGTGTGTGATGTTTTTTTCAAGGTTTACAAAATTGATCCCCTTGCCGCCATAGGTATTAATATTGGCAAAGAATCTGGTTTTAATGGAAGGCACTTCCATATTGTAGCTTATATAAGAGGAATAGTTGTAAGTGCCGCTGCTGTTTACAGACTGGTATACCCGTTTGCCAAATTTATCTATCGTGTTGCTTGTGGTAATGGCATTATTGACAAGGTTAAAGCTTGCGTTGGCAAAAAAGCCTCTCTGCTTGAGTACTTTATAGTCGTTGAAGAAAATATTAAAGCGGTGATTAAATGCGGGCTCAAGATCGGGGTTGCCGATAAAAATATTAAGAGGATCATTATTTTCCCGCACCGGTTGTATTTGCTGGATGGTAGGCTGCTGCGTACTTCCGTTGTAGCTAAAATTTAACCTTGTTTGTGGTTTAAAGTTATAGGAAAAACTGGCTTTTGGAAAAAGGTTCAGCCTGTTGTAATGAAAGGATGAATCTTTAAGATTATCTTTTTGCGTATAGGCCTGGGAAGCAAGGTCGCTGCCAAAAGAAAGATTATATTTCTTTTTGGCTATGCGGTAAGCAATACCACCTGCGTTGGTGGTAACAAGAAAATCGTAATCATTGGTTAGAAGCGGGTTAAGCACATCGTATTTACCATCGTTATAATCATAAGTAGACCGGTCGGCACTGCTGGTGGTATTGGAGATGCCATAGTTCAGTATCACGTAATTATTATTGCCGATGGGTTCGGTATAAGTTGCTTTACCGTTAAAAGTAAACAGTTTGCTATGGTTGTATTTGCGCTGGTCAATCGTGTCATTCTGGAAAATTTCCCCGGCATCTCCATAAAAGTTATTCACCGCATCAAGATATCCCTGGGAATCATTATCGGTATACTTCTGTTCCATCGTGGCAGTGATGGTTCTTCCTGTTTTTTTAAATTTCTTCCGGTAAATGATATTTGTATTCAGAGCGGAT
>CAMPJQ010000061.1 GCA_946886925.1 uncultured Terrimonas sp. | reverse complement strand
TTATGAACCAAATTGAAAACACGCAACTGGAAAACATCAAAAATGCTGCGGCAAGAATGGCAGACAGTATTGAATGCGGCCGCTGGGTGCATACGTTTGGCTGCGGGCATGCTACTTTACCTATTGAAGAGATGTATCCGCGGATCGGCGGATTTGTGGGCTTTCATCCCATAGTAGAGCTGCCACTTACTTTCTTCACCAATATTACCGGGCAAATGGGCGTACACCAGTTTGTATTTTTAGAAAGAGTGGAAGGATATGGTGTGGAAATAATGAAAGGACATACATTCGATAAGCGGGATACGATGTGGCTGTTTTCTCATTCGGGCATTAATAATGTAAACATTGATGTGGCCTTAGAAGCAAAAAAGCAAGGCATGAAAGTTATTGCATTTGGATCTGCAGCCGAGGCCAAAGGAAAGCAAACCCGTCATTCGAGCGGTAAAAATATTTTTGAAATTGCAGACCTGGTAGTGGATACCTGCGCACCTGCCGGCGATGCCAGCGTACCTTTAAAAAATCACCAGGATAAAATAGGGCCTGTTTCAACCATGGCTTTTGTAACCTGTGTGTGGATGACCGTTACTACCGTAGCCGAGATCCTGGCCGAAAGAGGTGTAAAATTACACATTCATCCTTCACATAACGTACCTGGTGACACCACAGCCAAACAAAGGCTTGAAGAAGCGTTGGCGGAGTACAAGAAAAGAGTAGCTGGTGTATAATGTAATTTGGTTTTAATACCCTCGTAAAAACCATCGGATGCTTTTCAAACCAAGGTAGAAACAGGTCAGACCTGAAATTATAAAAATCCAGGTTTGACCATTAAAAAAGCAGGATATAACGGTTATTTATTTATAAGGTAAAATCCCAGCCTTCGCGGTATTCGCGTTTAACGAACTGGTTGGCAGGGTCGTAATTGGTAACCTTCATATTGGCTGCGTCCCACAACAGTTTTTTACGTCCATTGTATTTGTCGGCGGTACGCCTGCCTGTGGGATTATCCCTGAGCATCCAGCTACGGATGGCCACATTGCCAATTAGTATGCTTTCGGTGAACGGCCCCGCGTATTCAAATGGTGAACTGGTTTGCGCATTACCGTATCCGGCAATACATGCGTTTACCCATTGCAGGTAGTGGTCCTCATCCGGAACCCTAACAATCGTTTCAGGAATGTTGAGCAATGCATTTTCTTTGAGGGGCAGAATTCGTGGATTAGCACCATAGCAATCACCCAGCAACTTTCCTTTGCTGCCAATAAACATTACTCCGCCATCGGAATTACCAAACGCTTCGCCCGGTAATAACTCTTCCGGAACTTCAGGCATTACGCCACCATCATACCAGCTTACTTTAATGTCGCCTTTCCCATCTTTACGGGGATAGTTCAAATGAATATTGGTAGAAAAAGGAGTCCAGTCCGGGTTATGGTCATTTTCTTTCAGAATAAACGTCCATGTGCCCGCTACACTACATTCCACCGAATCAGGATAATCAATAGGAAGTATTCGGAAAACAGGATCCAGTATGTGGCAGGCCATATCACCCAAAGCGCCTGTACCATAGGGCCACCATCCTCTCCAGTTCCATGGCAAATAGTTGGGTTTGTAATCTACTTTGGGAGCAGTGCCCAGCCAGAGATCAAAATCCAGTTCCTTTGGAATCTTATAAGTATTTGGATCCGGAATGGCCTGCGGCCACACAGGCCGGTTAGTCCAGGCCAACACTTTATCTACATGCCCAATAATACCGGTATCGTATATTTCCTGCATTCGTCGCACACCATTACCCGATCCGCCCTGGTTGCCCATTTGGGTAATGACCTTATATTTTTTTGCAGCCTGCGCCAGTATGCGGGCCTCATAAATATCGTGAGTCAGGGGTTTCTGCGTATACACATGCTTACCCAGATGCATAGCTGCCAAAGTGGCAACGGCATGGGTATGATCGGGTGTAGAAATTGAACAGGCATCTATATTGTTCTTTTCTTTGTTAAGCATCTCCCTGAAATCCTTATAATATTTGGCTTTGGGAAAATTCTTTCTTGATTCTACCGCCTGCCGGTCATCCACATCCACCAAAGCAACAATATTTACGTTGGGGCTTTTAGCAAATGACGAAAGGTCGCCCTTTCCTTTGCCCCCCGCTCCAATACCGGCAATATTTAGTTTATCGCTGGGAGCTATATATCCTTTACCTAATACATGACGGGGTACAATAAAAAAACCTGCGGCAGCAATGGAACTGTTTTTTAGGAATTTTCGTCTCGAGGAATTTTTATGGGGCTTATGTTTTCCGCTCATTGGATTATTTTATAGGAATTAAAAAATGGGATTTGTAATTGCCAATATGAGGTAACACCTGGGAAAGAGTGCGTTTTACATGTATAATACTCACTAACCCGGCTAAACCTTTAAGCCCCTGATATGCTTACCCATATATTTAATGCCAGGATAAAAACAACAATTACCCAATGCAAGGCCGGTGGAAGCCATTTCTTTTGCGCATAAAAAAAAGTGTAGCCGTGAAAAGCAGCAAAAGGCAGGGCACATAAAATCCAGTATTCGAAAGTGGAGGAAAAATTGACGAACGGAATGAGCAATGTAATAAGCAGGCAGATCAGCATAAGGCTCCAGCTTTTGCGTACTTGTATGAGCATCCTTAAGATATTGCCCTGAATATAAAAACCACTGATCAAAAAAGGAACGATAAGAAGAACAATCCCACCCCAGGCCCATATGTCCTGCTGAAACTTGGGAAAGCTAACAGAAATAGAAGGCAGGTAGGTAAGCGGATTCCAGGTGTTGCCTAAAAAAAGAAAAGCGAACAAAAAATAATAAGGAGTAAGGATGCCCAGTATCGCCACCAGCCATTCACTCAGGTGAAAGGGTCTTAAAGTAATTAATGCAAAAAATATAAGTATAGAAAAACCAATGGCGGGAAAATACAGGAAGGAAGCAAACCCCACCAGCATACCTGCATTAAACACCTGGGCCTTTGGCCGGGGATGATTAAACAATCTGCTTAGCATATCCCATACCCAAACAAGTAAACTGTTAATGATAAGCGTAGAGGATAACTGCCACCATTCGGGAAAGAGAGAAGTAATAAGAATGTAGGCCATAGCCGGCAAATAATTCGGCTTTGGCAGGAGCTTTTCATTGTTGATCAGGTTATTAAATGTAATGGCCTGTGTTAAAGTTAATATCAGTACAATAAATGGATAAATAACAGGCACGGACCGGCCTGCAGGCAGCAGAAAATTCAAAAATTTAAAGTATAAAAAACCATCCGTTGCCTGTGGCAGTGGAACATGAGGATGCAGAAAAGAATACCATTTCAGTACAAATGCATATACCAGCAATAAAAGTATATTAACCGGTGTGTTGGTTTTAAAAGAGCCTGTCACAGGAATGTTTTTTTAAAAATCAATTTTTGCAAAGCAAATATAATTCCTGTACATACACGGCATCACAACCTGCCGCGCTCCTACCTGCTTACCATATTTGGGCAAAAATTCAAAGTCCTTATCTAAATTTTTAAGCGTTGGTGACCGCTTTACGCTGCCACTAGGCGTTACACTTTGCTCAGACAATAGTCTAACCCGCCGTTCGAGCTGGTTATATAAAAAATTGATCTCCCCACCGGTATTGTATATCAGATAAGACAGGGCGTCAGAAGAATTGTCGTCAAACTGGCTCTTGTGCAATATGTTACTCCATTCAATACTTGCATTGGGATCAAATGAAAAAAGCGCAATGTTCTCACTATAGTATCTTGTACTTGAACCATAATTCCACCTGTTCCAGGGATTACCATACATACCGTAAGGACTCCAGTAACTGTTGTATGATGAATAGGGGGACATACTGTACGGACTGTACAGGTAGTCGTAGCGATTCCAGCTATTGCCGCGGGAAGAAGTGAAAAATAATTCAGCCACAATCATAAATCCACCGTCTTTTTTGGGCAAAACCTGCCGTATGAAATAATCGTTAAAAGCCGTTTTTGCCGAAGTATTCTCAGACTTTGCATCTTCCTTCAGTTCATCATTAAATATAGTATAGTTCTCTGCTTTTATCCTGTTTTGTGCTTTATCCCATATTGCTATATACAATCCTTCCACATTTCCCCTGCGTTGTTTATAATATAAAGAACTGAGGAGATACGTTTTGTTGATATTGTCGGCTTTGATTTTAACTTCATCTAAAAAATTATTGGTAAGTGGAATATTATTCACGCGAAAACTATCTGCCATAGCTGGTTTTATCATCAGATCCATACGTGAAATATTGTCACGGCTGCCGTTTCTGCTACAGCGTGTAAAGACAAAATCGCCATCATTATCAACGATAAAATCACTGAACACAGCGTCTTTTTTTGACATGGTTACCTGGAGCCTGCTTTTTTTCCTGAATTCCATTTTGTCATTGTAAAGCAGCGTGGTAAAAAAGTAATTCCGATCATTCCGTTTATTGATTTTAAACACCATGATATACTGTTTGTCTTCGCTGTATATGGTGGAATAAATTTTATTATCGCTTGCCCCGCCAATTTGTGTTGTATCAATTTCTACCGGGCCTACCAGTTTTTGTCCTGCAGCATCCATTTTTACCACATTACAGTATACTATATTTCTTTTCTGATATTGATATATCATATAGAAAAAATCCGGGTAGGAAACGAAATCCACATTAATGAGTTTATCCGGCAAAAAATCAAGGTTAATTTTGTCCTTTAATTTCATTTCATTATCAAATATGGATAAATCATTTTTCGACCTGTAATTTTTATAGATTACTATATTGCTGCTCACTTTTCCAATGATCTCAAAATTCACCTGGCGGTAGTCGTCTCTTCCCGGATCTGAATAATGAATACGCTGGGCCAAAACCCAAATGGGTAATGCCAGCATCATTAAAGCTGATATGATAGTTTTCTTATGCCCCATTTTTTATCATTTTTTTTCTTAAATATACAGTATCCGGTTGCAAATTAGATGGTTTTTGGCGATTGGATACTACCCCTGCGTTATTTTTAACCAAACTTATAAATATTGTTTTTCATCAGCCCGCCAGGTTATTCAAATCCTGTGAACTTTCTCTTTGCGATTATAATTTACCCTATACCTTTGACGTTTGGTTTAGAGCATTAGAACATAACTTAACCGTATTTCAGCCGTGGGCAAACATACCAATAAAGCTACCGTTGCCGGATTAGTTATTGCACTTGGGATCATTTATGGCGATATTGGCACGTCTCCCTTATATGTATTCAACGCCATTATTACTGGCAGAGCCATTACGGAAGACCTGATAATCGGCAGCCTGTCCTGTATTATCTGGACGATTACGCTTCAAACAACCATCAAATATGTAATACTTGTACTACAGGCCGACAATAAGGGTGAAGGTGGCATATTTGCCTTGTATGCCCTGGTTCGCCGACGAAAAAAATGGCTGGTGCTGCCTGCCATGATTGGCGGCGCGGCTTTGCTTGCAGATGGGATGATAACACCTCCTATAACGATTACTTCTGCCATTGAAGGATTACAAAAAGTTCCTGCTTTTCATAATCTCAGCCAGTACATTATCTATATTGTTATATTTATTTTATTCGCCTTTTTTTTTCTGCAGCAATTCGGCACAGCATCCATTGGTAAATTTTTTGGCCCCGTAATGGGCCTGTGGTTTACTATGCTGGCGGTGCTGGGCCTGTGGCATGTTTTCGATGATCTGTCTATTTTTAAAGCTTTCAATCCCTGGTATGCTGTTAAGCTGTTAAGTGCTAATCCGGGTGCATTGTGGATTTTAGGCGCCGTTTTTTTATGCACTACCGGCGCTGAAGCATTATATAGTGACCTTGGTCACTGCGGAAGAGAAAATATCCGCATATCATGGGTATTCGTTAAGAGCTGCTTATTGCTTAACTATCTTGGACAGGGGGCCAGCTTGTTAAAGAATCATCCGGATGTTCCAGCGGCAATTCATTCGTCTATTAACCCGTTTTTTGACCTGATGCCCGACTGGTTTATCATTCCCGGTGTTGTTATAGCAACTGGTGCAGCTGTTATAGCCAGCCAGGCCATGATATCAGGTTCGTTTACCCTTATAGGTGAGGCCATGCGTCTTAATCTTTGGCCACGCCTAAAAATACGTTATCCTTCTGAAGAAAAAGGTCAGTTATTTATCCCCTGGCTCAATACCATGTTATTTATAGGTTGTACAGGGGTAGTATTATATTTTCAAACTTCCTCCCGCATGGAAGCAGCTTACGGTTTGGCCATTATTATTACCATGATTATGACCACTATACTGTTTGCGAATTACTTGGTTAGCCACCGCGTAAAATCTTCCTGGATATGGTTGTTCTTAATAGGTTATACTATAATTGAAGGAGGATACCTGTTTGCCCTGCTGCAGAAGTTTACACATGGAGGTTATATTCGGTAATCATTGGCGGACTGATGTTCCTGATTATGTATATCTGGTTCAGAAGCCGGAAGATCAAAAATCGTTATGTGGAGTTTGTGCGGCTGGAAGACTATATCCCTATGCTGCAGGAGCTTAGCAATGATCCCTCTGTTACCAAATATGCCACGCACCTGGTATACCTTACCAGCGCCAATAATCCCAAGGAAATCGAACATAAAATCATTTACTCTATTTTAAACAGGAAACCCAAGCGGGCTGATATATACTGGTTCGTGCATGTAGATACCTTAGATAATCCCTATACCTGCGAATACGAAGTGCAAACCATTATACCCAATGAGGTAATCCGCGTTGAATTTCGGCTGGGCTTCCGGGTTGAACCGCGTATTAATCTTATGTTCCGGAAAGTAGTGGAAGATATGGTAGCCAATAAAGAAGTAAATATAACCAGCCGTTACGAAAGCCTGCAACGCAATAATGTGGTTGGCGATTTTCAGTTTATTGTAATGGAAAAATTCCTTAGCATGGACAATGAACTGCCTTTCTGGGAAACGCTTATCATGCGGGGATACTTTTGGATTAAAGAAGTAAGCTTGTCGGAAGAAAGAGGATTTGGACTGGATGCGAGCTATGTAACCGTAGAAAAGTTCCCGTTAATTGTTGCCCCGTTATCCGAGCTGAACCTTAAGAGAATACATAGCGATTAGCCGTCAATAACAATAACTATCTTTACTGTTATTGGTTTCCGTAATTTCATGCAACAAACTACCGGTTGCATTGCCTGCTGCGCTTTTATATATCATTGCTGGAATTATTATACTGGCTGTTACGCTTTATCTGGTACAGGATAAATTCATTTTTAAGCCTGAAAAATTACCCGCCGATTTTAAATTTAATTATGATGCTCCTTTTGAAGAATTATTCTTTGATATAGAACCTGGAGTACGCATTAATGGTCTTCACTTTTACGTAAAAGAACCACTGGGGCTTATCCTCTATTTTCACGGTAACAGCAGGAGCATTAAAGGATGGGCCAAATATGCCAGAGACTTTTACCGGTACCGGTACGACGTGGTGCTGGTAGATTACCGTGGATTTGGCAAAAGCACAGGAAGGCGGAGTGAAACAAAGATGCTGAGTGATATGCAATTTGTTTATCACACACTCGCACAACAATACCACGAGCATCACATACTGGTATACGGCAGGAGCATCGGCAGCGGGTTCGCTGCAAAAATAGCTTCGGAAAACACTCCCCGTTACCTGATATTAGACGCTCCTTACTATAATTTTCGAAAAGTAGTGGAAAGATTTTTGCCTCTGCTTCCGGTTAAATATGTTTTGCGGTATCACCTGCGTACCGACAGGTGGATCAGGCATGTAAATTGCCACACCTATATTATTCATGGTACAAAAGACAGGCTCATACCAATTAGCCACAGTGAAAAACTGCAACACCTCAATCCGAGTAAGATTACCTTACTTCGGATCAACGGTGGGCGGCATAATAATTTACCTTCGTTTCCCGAATACCACAATTTCATAAGAGACATTTTGAAATATTAGCATGGCGAACAAGTTACAATGGTGGAAAAATAAAAAATGGCTGCAATGGTTGAATATTGCCATCGTTGTTTACCTGCTGTGTGGCATAGCCCTTTATTTGCTGCAGGATCGCTTTCTGTTTCATCCCGTGGCATTAAAGCGCAACAGCCCCTATCATTTTTCTGCTCCCAACAGGGAAATTAATGTGGCAGCAGATGAATCAAGCAATATGAACGTGGTACAATTTCTTACCAACGACAGTTTGCCCAAAGGCGTAGTTTTGTATTTTCATGGTAATCGCAAAAATATTGGATGGTATGCTGATTACGCATCCAATTTTACTAAAAACGGGTTTGAAGTATGGATGGTGGATTATCCCGGATTTGGTAAAAGTACAGGCCGCCTCACCGAACAAAAACTTTATGATGATGCCATGCAGTTATATATTATGGCACGTTCAAAATTTCCGGCAGACAGCATTATACTTTACGGAAAATCATTAGGAACAGGCATTGCTTCCTGGCTGGCTGCCAGGAGAAGCTGCAAGCAGCTTATACTGGAAACACCTTATTATAGTATGACTTCACTGGTACAATATTATTTACCCATATACCCTGTAAACACTCTGCTCAAATACAAATTACCAGTATATAAATATCTGAGCATTGTTAATGCACCTGTTTCCATTTTCCACGGCACGGAAGATAAAGTAATCCCCTACAGCAATGCACACCGTTTAACAGCAGCGATGCATTCAAAGGACAGGTTTATTACGATTGAAAATGCCGGCCACAATAACCTCAACGATTACCCGCAGTTCCATAACGCCTTAGACAGCTTATTAAATAACATGCAGAAATAAAAAATGAATAGCACTTAAATTGCAATAATATTTGAGCCCTTGTTTTTTTTGATCTTTTCCGGTACGGAAGCAAGAATAGAAGCCCGTAGCGCATCTATTAATCGCTTTTTTACAAAATCGCGCTGCACCACAAGGCTTACTTCGCGTACCGGCACAGGGTTTTTAAATTTGCGGATAAGCTGTAACTGTTTTGCCGGCATATCCAGTGTGGCCAGTTCCGGTATAATTGTAATGCCATCATTAAGATCTACCATTCGCCTGAGCGTTTCTATACTTCCGGTTTCATAATCAAAATGGCTGCCCGCGCGACTTTGCTTTCTTAATTCACAAAGGTTTTCTATTTGCGACCGGAAACAATGTCCCTCTTCCAAAAGCCATAATTTATTGGGATCAATATCCTGGGCCAACACATAATGTTTTTGATAAAGCGAATTTTTCTTTGATACATATGCCAGCATTTCTTCATAAAACAATACGTATTCCTTTATGCCTTTTTGTTGAAGCGGCGTTACCAGGATGCCTGCATCTATTGCTCCTTCTTTTAGCGAATGAGTAATTATATTCGTTGTCATTTCGCTTACAATTACTTTTACTTTTGCGTATTTCAGGGCAAACTGCTGAATGAATAAAGGCAATAAATAAGGCGCCAGGGTTGGAATAATGCCTATATGCAGTTCGCCGGTAAGCGTGCCTTTTTTATACTCAATCAACTCATGCAGTGCATCTCTGCGGGTAAGAATGCTTTTTGCCTGCGCTATCACTTCAATACCCATAGCCGTAGGTATAACAGGCTGTTTACTGCGATCAAAAATGACAATCCCTAATTCTTCCTCTAACTTTTGAATTTGCATACTTAAGGTAGGCTGTGTAACATGGCAATTATCTGCAGCCAATGTAAAATGCCTGAACGTATCTAAAGCCACAATATATTCCAACCTGT
>CAMPJQ010000060.1 GCA_946886925.1 uncultured Terrimonas sp. | reverse complement strand
CAGGAATCTGCATTTATTTGGCCCCACGGCAAAAAGATGGCCATCAGTTTAAGCTTTGATGATGCCCGTGCAAGCCAGGTTGATGCCGGAACGGCTTTATTGGATACCTATAAAGTAAAGGCAACATTTTATGTGCAGCCGCCCACTGTAAAAAACCGCCTGGAGGGCTGGAAAAAAGCAGTTGCCAGCGGGCACGAGATCGGTAATCATTCTATTACCCATCCCTGCTCCGGAAATTTTTTATGGTCGAGAAATAATGCACTTGAGGATTATAGCTTAAAGCAAATGAGGACCCAACTGGAAACTGCCAACAAACAGATTGAAGAATTGCTGGGCGTAAAACCAGAAGTGTTTGCTTATCCCTGCGGACAAGCATTTGTGGGCCGGGGGAAAAATACGCAAAGCTACATTCCTATTGTAGCGGATATTTTTCTCAGCGGCAGGGGCTGGCTGGCAGAAAGCCCCAATGATCCCTCCTATTGCGATATGGCTCAATTAACGGGAATAGAAATGGACGGTAAGGATTTTGATGAAATTTTACCATTATTGGAATCCGCCAAAAAAGCAGGTCAATGGCTAGTACTTGCCGGTCATGAAATGGGAGACAATGGTACACAAACCACGCGGCTTGCTATGCTGAAAAAATTGATTGAATATGCACAGGATCCTGCCAATGAAATATGGATCGCACCGGTAGGAACGGTTGCGAAATATGTGAATGGGCACAGGAAACCAATGGTATACCGGTAACTTTGCTAACGATAAAAATATCCAGGATATAAAGCGGTCATCAAACCACAGGCTGAAAAGAAATGCCGCATACATTTCGTGCCACCTTAACATTTCATACCCCTCAGGTTATCAAATGCCCCCCCTGGTTAACATTTGCTACTCCTTTAATAAACATATGACTCCCCTTCATCTGTCGCGCGGTGTATATTTTTGACCCGTTACATTATTGTCCTTAAACCATAAGGTTCGATACTGAAAAGTATTAAACGATTGAAGACCATGACAACTGCCCGCATCAAATTAGGGACGAATTTCCTTCCTTTTATTGCATTAGCATTAATACTACTGTTTTCTTCATGTACTCAGCGCAACACATTTATACGCCTGGGCGATGGCATTACTGTTGAAATAGAAGATCCTGCTCCAGGTTCTCCAAATTGGATAAGGTTGCAGGCTGTTTCTCCAAAGATCATACGGGTTATCGCATCGAATGACAACAAATTTACTGCTGGCAAAAGTTTAATGGTAGACAGCACTTTTCATGTTGCTGCAGAATGGAGCGCCGAACAAACGGAGAAGGAAGCCCTGCTCAAAACCAGTGAATTGGTTGTTTCAGTATCATTTACTACAGGTCAGGTGGTTTTTAAAGACAAGAACGGCAATATTATTTTACAGGAGAACGCAGGTGGAGGTAAAGAGATCAAACCCGTAATTATTGATAAAAAACCGCTATATGCCATTCGCCAGCAGTTTGAGTCGCCTGCAGGGGAAGCCTTTTATGGACTGGGACAACCGCAAACCGGGCAAATTAATTATAAGGACGAGGATGTTGATCTCACCCAGTACAATTCTGTTGTGGCAGTTCCCTTCTTACTGTCGAGCCGTAATTATGGTTTGTTATGGGATAATTATTCTATTACACATTTTGGAGATGACCGCGAAAAACAACAGTTATCCGCTTTACAATTAACCGGCAAAAATGGCTTGACTAAGGGACTAACGGCTACCTATAGCAACAGAACAGACAGCACACATATTTATATACAGCGGCAGGAAGATAAAATAGACTATAGCTTTCTTCCTTCCTTAAAAAATATACCCGCGGGATTCCCGATGGAAAAAGGTAAGGTAACCTGGGAAGGATTTATAACTGCCGATACAACCGGTGAACACAAGTTTTACCTGTCTGCATCCGGCTACCTGAAATTTTGGCTGGATGGTAAACTATTATTAGATAAATGGCGTGAAGGCTGGAACCCCGGTCCTTCCCAGTTCCGCTATAGGCTTAGCAAAGGTCAAAAACATGCTGTTAAGGTAGAATGGATCCCGGAATCAACCCAGGCATTTGCATCCCTGCGATGGTTGAGCCCAACACCACTGTCATTGCACAATAAAATAACCCTGTCGTCTGAAGCTGCTGAAAATATTGACTATTATTTTATTTTCGGCGCCAATACCGATGAAGTAATTGGCGGCTACCGGAAGCTAACAGGCAAGGCTACCCTGCTTCCCAAATGGGCACTGGGATTCTGGCAAAGCCGTGAACGGTATAAAACGGAGCAGGAAATTGAAAATACGGTAGCCGAATTCCGTAAAAGAAAAATCGGTTTGGATAATATCGTATTAGACTGGAGTTACTGGAAGGAGGATGCATGGGGCAGCCAGCAATTTGACAGGGAACGCTTTCCGGATGCTGCGGGTATGATCAAAAGATTACATGAACGCTATAATACCCGCTTCATGATTTCGGTTTGGCCCAAATTTTACGAAGGCATTGAGAACTATAAAATTTTTGATAAGCAAAACTGGCTTTACAAGCAAAATATAAAAGACCAGCAACGCGACTGGATAGGGAAAGGATATACATCTACTTTTTACGACGCTTTTAATCCCACTGCCCGTATGGGCTTCTGGAAGCTTTTGGACAGCAGTCTTTTTATCAAAGGCGTTGATGCATGGTGGTTAGATGCTACCGAGCCTGATATTTTGTCGAACGCTACTATTGAAAAGCGAAAGCAACTGATGCAGCCCACCGCGTCAGGATCTTCCACACAATATTTTAACGGCTACCCATTGCAGAATGCAAAAGGCATTTATGAGGGACAGCGTTCTTCCCGGCCGAACCAAAGGGTATTTATTTTAACCCGTTCGGCGTATGCAGGCATGCAACGCTATGCCGCTGCTACCTGGAGCGGCGATATAGCGGCAAGGTTTGATGAAATGGAACGACAAATACCTGCGGGCATTAATTTCTCTTTATCCGGCTTACCTTACTGGACGAATGATATTGGCGGTTTTTTTGTGGAAGACAAATACGACAAACCTCATCCAACAGGAAATGCTTTAGAAGAATGGCGTGAGCTCAATACCCGCTGGTACCAGTTCGGCGCGTTTTGCCCGTTGTTCCGTTCGCATGGCCAATATCCTTACCGCGAAATATTCAATATAGCACCCGATAATCATCCCGCATATAAAAGCATGCTTTACTATAACCAGTTGCGCTATCGGCTCATGCCCTATATCTATTCGGTGGCAGGCAGCACTTACCATAGCAACTACACCATAATGCGTGGTTTAGTAATGGATTTTGGTACAGATGCCAATGTTAAAAATATCGGCGACCAGTATATGTTCGGGCCTTCTTTGCTGGTGAACCCTGTATACACTTATAAAGCCACTTCCCGTTCAGTGTATTTGCCGGCAGGGCAGGGCTGGTACAATTTATATTCAGGCGAATATACAGCAGGCGGACAACAAATAACAGCCGTTGCACCCTATGAAAGAATGCCGGTATTTGTAAAAGAAGGTTCTGTAATACCTTTTGGTCCGCAAATTCAATTTTCCGGCGAAAAGCCCGCCGACGACATCACCCTGTATATCTATACCGGCAAAGACGGCGGCTTTACCCTTTACGAAGATGAAGGCGTGAATTACAATTACGAAAGGGGAAAATACAGTACTATACCCATTACCTACAATGAAGCCAACAAATCATTAACCATCGGAAAACGGGAGGGTGAATACAATGGCATGCTGAAGACCAGGCTGTTCAGGATTGTTTGGGTCACCAAAAACAAATCAAAGGCACTGGATTTTTCATCACCTGCGGATACCGCCGTAGCTTATAACGGAAACGAACAAACGATCACAATGAAAGGTAAACTTTAAATTTTATATTTTAAACCAATAATTGCAAGTATATGAAAAGAATCAAAACGATGAGAAAAACAAAAGTCCTTATATGGACGGTTTTCTCATTACTGCTGCTTATGCCGGCGGTTCACGCCCAGGAGGGTACAACCCGCAAAATTACCGGCACTGTAAAAGATGATGCGGGCAATCCGCTTCCAGGCGTTACAGTGGAGGTAAAAGACGGGAAAGCCATATCATCTACCAACAACCTGGGGTTGTTTTCGATAGAGGCAGGCAGTAATGCAAGAGCGCTTATATTCAGCTCTGTGGGAATGGGGAAAAAAGAGGTGACGATTGGCTCAGCTAATGTAATAGAAGTGACGCTTGAAACATCAACAAAAAAATTAGATGAGGTAGTGGTCATTGGTTATGGTACGGCAAAGCGCGGTAATCTCACCACTGCCCAAACTTCCGTTTCGGCAAAAGACATAGATAAAACGGTAAATACTACCATTGAACAGGCCATCCAGGGAAGAGCGGCAGGCGTTTACATTACACAAAATTCCGGTCAGCCCGGTGGCGGTATTTCTGTAAATATCAGGGGGGTAAATTCTATTAATGGCAGCAACGAACCCCTGTATGTTATTGACGGCGTTCAAATTGAGGGGGAATCTGTTTCTTTTGGAGCGCAAAGTTCATCCAATCCTTTATCCGGACTTAATCCTTCCGATATTGAAGATATCCAGATATTACAAGGCCCGTCTGCAACAGCAGTATATGGCTCAAGGGCAACCAATGGTGTTATATTAATCACTACCAAGCGGGGCAAATCGGGCAAGTTTCAACTGGCATACGGATTTCAGTATGGCATTCAGCGTCCGCCACTGCGCCTGGAAGTAATGAATTTACGTGAGTATGCGCAAATGGTTAAAGAATTTCATGCTATTGCCGGGGGCGAAACACCGCAGGAATTTTTAGATCCTTCACTACTGGGTGAAGGCACCGACTGGCAGCATGAATTATTTAAAGATGCACCTATGGATAAACATACGCTCAGCATGAGTGGTGGAAATGAAAGAACCACTTATTATATGTCGGGCGAATACCTGAACCAAAAAGGGGTAGCCTTAGGCTCCGGTTTTAAAAGATATTCCTTCCGTCTGAACCTGGACAACAAGCCAAGGGAGTGGATCACAATAGGAGCGAATCTGAACTTTAATCAAACCAATGAGAAGCTTACTACAAGCCAGGAAAACATCATTTCCAATGCGCTGCAGCTAACACCGCAGGTTCCTGTAAAAAATATTGACGGTACATGGGGAGGTGGCGACCTTACCAACGGAGCCAACCAGTTTGCCCCGGTAAATCCAATTGCTATTGCTAATTTAACTACCAACAATTATGTTAGAAGGCAACTGCTGGGCGGTTTAAACCTGGGTATAAAAATTACAAAAGATCTTACATTCAGAAGCTCTTTTAACGCTAATGTGGGTTATTCCAATTCCGCCTATTATGTGCCCACATATTCCATTGGATGGGCCATAAACCCAACCGCCTCCCTAACTAACGGATCGGGTGTAAACACCTACTGGAACTGGAACCAGTTGCTGGAGTACAATAAAAACTTTGGAAAGCATGGCATTAATGCAATGGTGAGTCACGAAGCACAAGCTTCTACCTGGAAAAACGTTGGCGCTTCCAGAACAGGCTTTCTTACCAATGACATCCTGGATCTTGCAGCAGGCGATGAAACCACTTCGGGCACTTCAGGCGGTTCGGGTCAATGGGGAATGGAATCATACCTGGGAAGAATCAATTACAACTACGACAACCGCTATATTATAGTAGGGTCGGTAAGGAGAGACGGATCGGCAAACTTTGGGCCCGATAACAAATGGGGACTTTTCCCATCTTTATCGGCAGCATGGAGAGTTTCGCAGGAATCATTTTTCCAGGTGCCTTTTATCAGCGAACTCAAATTCAGGTTTGAAACGGGTACTACCGGAAACCAGGGCGGCGGCGCATATATTTATTCTCCCATGCTAACCGGCGCCACACCCACGGGCACAGGATTCTTACCCGGCCGTTACAAAAACCCGGGCATACAATGGGAAGAAACCAATACCAATAACTTTGGTGTAAACCTGGGCTTGTTTAATAACCGCGTTAATTTTGAATTTGATTATTACATAAAAAATACAGATAATCTTCTTCTTGAAAACCCCTTGCCCTGGTATATGGGCACTAATGGAACCGGAGCAGTAGGTTCTCCGCAGGTAAATATCGGTTCCCTGCAAAACAAAGGATGGGGACTTACGATCAATACTGTTAACATCAATAATAAAAATTTCAAGTGGGAATCCAACCTGAATCTTTCGGCTTTTAAAACAAAGATCAAAAAATTCAACTCTGATGCCGCATTAATTGATCGTACATCGTGGTGGTTAAACGACTGGACACAGCGTTCAGTAGTAGGCCAGGCGCCCTGGTTATTCCGTGGATATATAGAAGAAGGATTATTTACATCAATAGATGAAATTGAAAAAAGTCCGGTTCCGGTGGATAACAACGGAGACAGGCTTCCTGTAGATGAAGCAAACGGATTGTGGGTAGGCGATGTAAAGTTTAAGGATATCAGCGGCCCGGAGGGCGTTCCGGACGGCATTATAGATGTAAATGACAGAACCTTTATTGGCAATCCCTGGCCCAAATTATTTGCAGGCTTTACCAACAGCTTTACTTATAAAGAATTCAGCCTTAGCATTCTTATTACCAGCACCTATGGTAATGATATTTATAACTACCTGGCAAGAGCAAATTCAAATCCCAATAATATTAATTTAAGCCGCAACCTGCTGATAGGTGCAATGCAATACGCAAGGCCCAATACCAAAGATGGCCAGGCAATGCTTGATAACCCTGAAACGACTGTTCCAAGGATATCTTATGGACCCAATGGCAATTATGCCAATATTACCAACAAATGGGTGGAAGACGGATCATTTATACGGATAAAGAATATCTCCCTGTCCTATAATTTCCCCCAGGATCTATTTTCCGGTAAAACACTGGTAAAAGACGCGAGGGTATCTGTAGGTATTCAAAATGTGGCAACAATAACAGGGTACAAAGGGTTTGATCCCGAAGTGGGTGCTTATGTTGGAAGAGACGCCAGCGCCAGCAACCAGGCTATCGGCCTCGATTACGGACGATATCCCTTAACCCCTATTTACACATTCAGTGTTGGTATAAACTTTTAAAAATTAGTGCAATGAAAAATTATAAACATATACTAATCTGGACTGCGGCACTGCTGCCGGTCCTGATATTTTCCGGGTGTTCAAAAAAGTTCCTGGAAAAACCGCCGATAGATGCCATAGTTGATGCCAATTTTTATCAAACAGATGACCAGGTACTGGCCGCTACCGCACTGTTGTATAGTAAAGTGTGGTTCGATTATAACGATAAGGCATCGTATAACCTGGGCGACTTTCGGTCAGGTACAGCATATTCTGCATGGAACGACAGAGGAAATGTACTGTTCAATACCACAGGCGCCACACCTGAAAATGGGGCTTCATGGCGTTCGTTTTTTATTGTGGTAGGACAATCCAATTTAGCCATTCAGAACATCAATACCTATGCGGGGCCGGATGTTTCGCCGGAGATAAAGAAACTTGCTATTGCCGAAGCCCGGTTTATGAGAGCACTGGCTTACCGGTTTTTGGTAATGAACTGGGGCGAAGTGCCCATCATAGAAAACAACCTTACACTGCTTTCCGATACCACCGTAAGCAGGAATACCGTGCCCAGTGTATGGAAATTTATTACCGATGAAATGCGTGCTGTGGCGGCAGATCTTCCCGAAACACCCGTTCGTGAAGGCAGGTTAACAAAATGGTCGGCAGAAGGCATGCTTGCGCGGTTTTACCTTACCCGTGCCGGCGTGGAATCGGGCGGTTCAGGAACGAGGAACCAGGCATTTTTAGACAGCGCGAAATATTTTGCAGATGATGTAATTAAAAATAGCGGCGCATCTCTTGTGAAAAATTATGGGGATTTGTTTTTATTCCCTTACGACAACAATTCTGAATCGTTGTTCTCATTACAATGGGTTTATTCAGGCCCAAATGCATGGGGCACACAAAATTCTACTCCAGCCTACCTGGCCTACAGTCCCGATATAGCCAACGGCGATGGCTGGGGAGGCGATAAAGGCGCTACCTGGTGGATGATCAGCCAATACGATGGTATAAACGCCATGCCAGACGGCACGTTAAAAGGCAGAACACTTGATCAGCGGTTAAAAGCCACATTCATGCTCCCTGGTGCATCATATCCCGAAATAACACAAAGCATTCCCGGCGGCAAACAAAAACTGGTATTTCCATTTACCGGTACCGACAATAATTTCCTTAGCATAAAAAAATATGTAACAGGGAAAGCCGAAGATGTAGGCGGACAGGCGGCAAGCCAGCGCTACGGTCATGACACCTATATGATGCGGCTTGCAGAAGTGTACCTGGTATATGCAGAAGCTGTACTTGGAGACAACACTTCAACCAATGATGCCAAAGCTTTGGAATATTTTAATAAAGTGCACATGAGATCCGGACTACCCGAATACAATGAGCCTCTAACCTTCGATGCTATTCAAAAGGAAAGATTTATTGAATTTGCAATGGAAGGAATGGGCTGGTACGACCTGGTATCGCTGCATTATTATAACCCTGATAAAGCTTATGCCATTTTAAACGCACAAGACAGGGGATTGTTTTTTACTCAACCCGATGAAATGCCCAATCCTACATCGTGGACATTTACCAAAACTTCATGGGCAACAACAGACAGAACCATCAATGCCAACTCAGGAAACTTTCTGTTACCCATTCCGGATGCTGAGCTAAGCCAGGCGCCAAACCTGCAGAAGCCTGCCGTAGATTACTATAGTAAATAAACACTAAACTCAAATTATTTACAAATGAAAACAATACAATCCATATTATTTCTTTCTGCAGCAATAGCTATAGCAGGCATATACACATCCTGCAAGAAAGAAAGCCTTCCCAACAACGGCGAGCCGCAGATCAGGTATGTGCGTATCACCAGTCCCGAATCTTCGGATTCGTTACTCGTAGGAGCTTACCAAAGTAACCTGATTGCTATAATAGGTGAAAACTTACAGGATGCCCGGGAAATTTGGTTCAACGACCAGAAGGCATCGTTAACACCCACATATATTACAAACACTACCATCCTTGTAAGCGTTCCGGCTGAAATTCCAAAAGAAATCTCAAACACACTGAAAATTATATTTTCTAATGGAAAAACGCTGGAGCACAATTTCAAAGTGGAGATCAGTGAACCGGCGGTATCTTCCATGAACAGCGAATATGTTCTTACCGGAAGCATAGCAACCATAAGGGGCGATTATTTTTACGAACCACTAACGGTAACCTTTACGGGCAATGTGCAGGGCGAGTTGGTTTCAGTAGAGGATAAAGTAATAAGAGTAATTGTACCTGAGGGAGCAGAGCCAGGCCCTATTACAGTTACTACCAATTTCGGCGAAACCCCGTCTGATTTTTGGTTCCGCGATAACAGGAATATATTTCTCAGCAGCGATCCTTTTACGGGCTGGTGGAATGCGTCCTTTGTGGTGGAGACACCCGGCCCGGACGACCCACCCGCTATTAATGGCAATTACATTCGCGTAAACAAAGCAATCGGCGGATGGAACTGGATGGAAGTAGCAGGTGGTCCCCCCGCCGCCATGGGATCTATCAGTAAAAATATTCCTGATGAGGCTATACTCAAACCTGAAGACTACAACCTGAAGTTTGAAGTAAATACATTAAAACCTTACAATAACAATATGATAAAAATTAATGTAGGGTTAAGTAATGATTTTTATAACGACCAGTACCTGTGGGCTCCTCCCTATGATA
>CAMPJQ010000059.1 GCA_946886925.1 uncultured Terrimonas sp. | reverse complement strand
ATATCTATGCGCGGATCCTTTACTAGCGGTTCCGCTATTTCATTGGTTGGCCCCAGCAGGGTGCTGAGCATATAATGGGGTAATCCCGCTTCATACAATAATTCAGTAAGCAATATGGCTGTGAGCGGCGTTTTTTCGGAGGGCTTTAATATCACTGGTGTGCCCACGGCCAAAGCCGGAGCCAGTTTATGTACCACCTGGTTGAGGGGATGATTAAATGGCGTAATACATGCCGCAAGAGCCAATGGCTCGCGGAGGGTGAATATTTTTCTTGCTTTTCCCTGCGGTGAAATATCGCATGAAAATATTTGTCCGTCATCTTTTAAGCTTTCCATTGCTGCAAAGAGCAGCACGTCATGTGCCCGGCCTGTTTCATAATTTGCTTCACGGATAGCCAGTCCCGATTCCGCGCTTATGGTTTGGGCAAAGCGTTCCTTGCGTTCTATCAGCAAATGGCGTGCTTTATCCAATATACTGAAGCGGTCGTAGCGCGTAAGCTTTTTCCCTCCTTTCAATGCTGCTGCTATTGCCTGCTCAACATGCGAAGCAGTAGCCAAAGTAACAGTACCCACTACGCGATTGTCATAAGGGCTTTTAACTTCAAGAACCGCATCACTTTGTACAGCGGTTCCTGCAACATAACAGGTCATTGTCATATCATCTGGTTTTAATCGTTAATTATCGTGTACCATTTATAGTAAAATCAAATACATTAAAATTCCTCGGATCTCCCCATGCCTTCATTTGATAGGCAGTATTAAGGGGATGGGAGATAATAAGCGGAACCATTTCCTCATATCTTCCTCCATGCGAACGCAATGTGCCGTCTAATGCCGACAGGTCATGATATTGCGGGCGGCGGCCTACCACCACGTCTCTTGCAGAAAGCACTACAAGGTCGCCGGTACGGTCTTCGGGCTGCTCCAGCAAATGGGTGGCGGTGGCTTTATCGTGTACTTCGGTTATGCCAGGCTGTAAGGATAACCAGCTTTTTACTTCATTTATTTTTTGTTTATCATTAACGTGCACTACTACATACGATCCTAATGCACCATGATGCTTAACATAGGGATCGGTTATAGGACAGATTACCCTGAAACCTTCACCAAACTGTGCTTCAAGCATATCTTCCACAAATAAAACATTAGGCTCCCCGTTTGCTTTTACCTTGGGGTTCATGCCATGGTCGGCGGTTGCGCCAACAATAGCGCCGGCCTGTACCAGCTTCCCTATTTCAGCATCCATCTGTTCGTAAAATAACAGTGACGCTTCGGTTTCGGGGGCATAGGTGTGCTGCATATAGTCGGTTAGCGATAAATAAAGGAAATCTGCAAGGCCCTTTTGTATAAGGGCAACGCCTGCGCGCAATACAAACAGGCTGGCATCTGCACTGTAAATAGCCGGTGTAGCATAGCCTACTATTTTTTCGGCATCATCCAGTCCGTGCGTTTCTTTTTTTGCCATGTTTGCTTTTTCGGCCGAAAACGCGATGCCGTTTAATTTGTAAGAAAGAATATCGCGAAGTTTTTCTTTTGCCGTTACTACTGCCACTTTGCGGCCGGCATTGGCTGCCGCGGCCAAAATGGTTTCCGCACGCAGGTATTCAGATGAATTCATCATCACTTCCTGGTCTTTTTCCACATCGTAAAAAAAGTTGCCGCTTATACCATGCACTGCAGGTGAAACACCGGTTACGATAGAGGAATTGTTAACATTGGTAAAAGAAGGCAGGGCCCCGCGAACCATTCCGCGAAACCCGGTTTTGCTCATTTGCTGAAGATTGGGTAAACGACCGTGTGCGGCAGTAATATCAAGATATTCATCTGCAGAACCATCAATACAAATAACAACAATAGGTTTGGCGGGAGGATTATAGGTAATACCATTAACGGAAAAGGCAGTCGTGGCAATAGAAGACATACAAAATGTTTATAAATACTAAATAAAGATATAGCAAAATTAAACATTTTATTGTTATTGCCTTTATTAAGTTTTTTACATTTTCAAAAAGTAAAAAAATAGTTTTATAAAACTGCGTTTAAAAACTAATTTTTATTGCCCGTTATAAAGAAATAGATTACAAGCATTAATGCATCTGTATTGCCGACATTAGAGGGTTTATGCGGTAGTCTTCCGTCAAAAAAAAGGGAGTCTCCTTCTTCCAGTACATATTTATCTTCTTCAATCTGGTACTCTACGCTTCCTTTAATAATATATTTATATTCGTAGGCATCTGTTTTAATCATTTGAGTACGCCGGGCCCCCTTTTTAAGTTCAAGTAAAATAGTATCAACTGGTCCGCCATCCATATTGCGGGTTAATATTCTTTTATATTTAAAACCTTTGGCGGGTTCTTTTTCAAATGACTGGTAATCTGCGGAGGTTTTGATAATAACTTTTTGTTGTCCTTCTTTGCTGTGGCTGATATCTTCAAAAAAATCCTTGAGATCAATATTCAAAGCCAGAACAATATTCATTAATACCGGCAATGAAGGCACCGTACGGTTATTTTCAATCTGGGAGATCAACCCCTTGCTCACCTGGGCTTTGGTGGCCAGTTCCTGTACAGTTTTTTTTTGTGTTTTCCGGGTTTCTTTAATTTTATTACTGATTTGGATAAGCACATCTTCCTGCATGGGGATTGTTTTTCTGCAATGATAAATAGTTAATGATAATATTAAGCTTTTTTTAGGATAAAATAGCTATGCCTAATTTTATTGCACTTACGATAACACCTTATAAAAGTGAGGTTGATATCATTAACCTTTATTCAATTATTATATGCGTTTTGATTAACAAGTTTCATTTTTAATAGTTTTTGTACCTTTCTGCTCCTGCTTTCAGCGGCAAAAGTATTCTTCATTTTCAATTAATTCAGTAGCTATGCCTTTATTAGTAATCGTACGACACGGACAATCGCAATGGAACCTGGAAAACAGGTTTACGGGTAATAAAGATGTGCCGCTTACCGAACTGGGGAGGGAAGAAGCGCATGTGGCCGGAAAAAAGCTTAAAAACATTGTGTTCGATCACGCATTCACTTCATTACTGGAGCGGGCAGAAGAAACGCTTGGTATTGTACTTGGGGAAATTAACCAGGCGGAATTGCCTGTAATAAGGAACAGCGCCTTAAATGAAAGGAATTATGGAGACTTGCAGGGGCTCAATAAAACAGATATGGCAGAAAAGTATGGTTCGCAACAGGTGGATCTCTGGCGTCGTGGTTATGATGTACAGCCTCCGGGCGGCGAAAGCTTAAAGGATACAGCCACAAGGGTTATTCCTTTTTACCAGCAGGAAATGGAACCTCTGCTAATAGCCGACAAAAATATACTGTTAGTGGCGCATGGCAATAGTTTAAGAGCGCTTATGATGTATCTTGAAAAGATAAGCCCTGAAAATATTGTTACGGTAAATATTCCAACAGGAGTGCCACGGGTGTATACTTTCAGCAGTCACCTGAAACTGGTAGATGCATTGTATATTTAGCCATGAGCTAGCAGCAGTCAGCGTATTGAAATCAACCAAACAATCAATCACCAATAAGGTCAAATCGTGTAAAAGGTATTTTGAAACCCTGCATAAATTTTAGGGTTACAATAGCTGTTCAAACAATATCACTGTTTATATGGAAAAAAACATCACAAAAAAATATACGAATGGAGAGATAACGATTGTATGGAAGCCCGCTTTCTGCATCCACTCCACGGTTTGCTGGAAGGAGGCAACAGGCCTGCCCGGGGTATTTAATCCGCGTGAAAGGCCATGGATAAAACCGCAAGGAAGCGATACAAGTGCAATTATAGAACAGGTAAAAAAATGTCCCAGCGGCGCATTGAGTTACCATAACAATTATGATGCAGTGAAAGATCCGGAAAAAGTCTGAACAGATACGCGGTTAAAGCAAAATGCAATGACCTGTTATTTTTTGCTTTCTTTGGCCCAGGTATCTTTTAAAGTAACTGTTCTGTTAAATACCAGGCGCCCGGGGGATGAATGTTTATCGGGCGTAAAATAGCCTTTGCGGATAAACTGAAATTTTTCTCCCTCAACGGCGCCTTTCAGAGACGCTTCAATGTATGCCTTTTTAATAATTTGAAGAGAATTTTGGTTGATATATGAAGTAAAATCTCCTTCCTCAACAGCAGGATTTTCCGCTGTAAACAATCTGTCGTATAGCCTTACCTCTGCTTCTGCTGCATGCGCTGTGCTTATCCAGTGAATGGTTCCTTTTGCACGTATGCCGGAAACATCGTTACCACTTTTGCTTTCCGGAATATAGCTGCAACGAATGGCTGTAACATGGCCTGCATCGTCCTTAACGCAGTCTTCGCATTTTACGATATAAGCGCTTTTAAGGCGCACCATGGCTCCGGGCGCCAGTCTGAACCATTTTTTTGCAGGCGCTTCCATAAAATCTTCCCGCTCTATCCATAGTTCTCCTGAAAAAATAACCGGCCTTGTTCCTCCATTATTTTCTGCTTCAGGGTTATTTTCACTGAAAACTTCTTCTGTTTGACCTTCGGGGTAATTGGTGATTATTAATTTTACAGGGTCCAGTACTGCCATACGGCGAACAGCGATCTTATTGAGATGTTCTCTTACACAATATTCCAGCAAACTCATATCCACCAAATTTTCCCTTTTAGCTACACCTATCCGGGTGCAAAAATCACGTATGCTTTCGGGAGTAAATCCCCTGCGGCGCATACCGCTAATGGTCGTCATGCGGGGGTCATCCCACCCGTCTACATGATTTTCATTCACCAGTTGGAGCAATTTTCGTTTGCTGGTTATGGTATAGGTTAAATTGCGGCGGGCAAATTCATATTGTTTGGAAGGAAAGATTTCTAACTTTTCAATCAGCCAGTTGTACAATTCCCGGTGGGGCACAAATTCAAGCGTACAAACTGAATGGGTTACTTCTTCAATGCTGTCGCTTTGGCCATGCGCAAAATCATACATGGGGTAAATGCACCATTTGTCGCCGGTGCGGTGATGATGTGCATGTTTAATCCGGTATAATACAGGGTCGCGCATGAGCATATTGATATGCGCCATGTCAATTTTAGCCCTCAGTGTTTTACTGCCATCCTTAAATTCTCCGTTTTTCATCCCTTCAAACAGATCCAGGTTTTCCTGAACGGAACGGTTGCGATAAACACTGTTTTTTCCAGGTTCTGTAGGTGTTCCCTTTAAAGCGGCTATTTCTTCAGAACTGCTGTCGTCAACGTAAGCAAGTTCTTTTTTTATAAGATCAATGGCAAAATGGTAAAGCGTATCAAAGTAGTCGGAGGCATACAATTCATGCTTCCATTCAAAGCCAAGCCATTTTACATCTTCTTTAATACTGTCTACGTATTCGGTTTCTTCCGTTACCGGGTTGGTATCATCAAAACGGAGATTGGTATATCCGCCGTATTTTTCTGTTAATCCAAAATTCAGACAAATACTGGAAGCATGTCCTATATGAAGATAGCCATTGGGTTCGGGCGGAAAGCGGGTAACGATTTGCGCGTATTTGCCATTTTTTAAATCTTCTTCAACAATATCCTCAATAAAATTGAGCCCTTTTTCTTCAGTCATTGCTGCTTATTCGTTTAGGGCACAAATGTAAGTGTTAGTAAAGAAAGTTAACAGACCGGGCAGTTAAAAGCAATAGTTTTAATACCACGTCCATCACCCATCTCATAAAAATTCACTCCTCCTTGCTTGTACCCGGCCCTCTGATAAATGTTATTGTTCTTTTTATCATTTATGCTCAAATTTCAGTTCCTGGGCTGCTGATTGGGTTCATAGATACTGGTTTAAGGGGCGATTATTATCTCAAAGTACCCTAAATGCACTAATTTCGGCAGAATTACCCCAAAACAGGTAAAATCTTTTTTGATAGTAATGATATTTTACGGAACTTTGCCGTCCCAAAAAAATAGGATTATGGCCAGAGTATGTCAGGTTACAGGTAAAGTTCCCATAACAGGAAATCGTGTATCGCACTCGAATATAAAAACAAAGCGCAGGTTTTTACCCAATCTGCAAACCAAACGTTTTTTCCTGGCAGAAGAAGATAAGTGGATTACCCTTAAAACTTCTACTGAAGGGTTAAGAACCATCAATAAAAAAGGGTTGTATACTATAGTAAAGGAGTTGCGGGCGCAGGGAGAAAAAATCTGATAATAATTTAAAATTTATAAGCAATGGCTAAGAAAGGTAACAGGGTACAGGTGATTCTGGAGTGTACTGAACACAAAAACAGTGGTCAGGCAGGAACCAGCCGTTACATCACTACCAAAAATAAAAAAAACACCCCTGAACGCTTAGAGTTAAAAAAACTTAACCCTATTTTAAAGAAGGTTACCGTTCACAAAGAGATCAAATAATATCACTGTATTGCATGTGAATGTTTGGAAACTTTCACAGGTTTACGGGTTAATTTAAAAATGTTCAAAACAGAATTATGGCAAAAGCAGCTAAAACCGCTATAAAAGCAAAAGACCAGAAGTCTGCCGCTGACTCAAAGAACTGGACAAAAGTGGTACGTGCGGTACGTAGCCCCAAATCCGGAGCATATACTTTTAAAGAATCTATCGTGCATAAGGATAAAATTAAAGAGTTCCTGGCTCAGAAATAAAAGGGTACCGGTAAAAGTAAATAAAGAGCTGTCACGATACTGTCGCGATGGCTTTTGTTATTTTAAGTAATTGCATGGATAATATTATTCATATACGGAAAGCCACAAAAGAAGATTGCCGGGTTATTGTAGAACTTGGAAAAAAAACGTTCGCCGAAACTTATTCGGAAATCAGTAGCCATACCGCGGTTCAGGAGTATGTAGAAAAAAAAATTTCACCGGAAAACATCAGGGAGGAATTGGTTAACCCGCTTTCCTGCTTTTATATAGGCTTTATTAATGATGAGCCGGTAGCGTTTACCAAACTACGGTACGACAGGATGGCGAAAGGGCTACCCGGCAAAAGAGGAATAGAAGTGGAGCGGATATATGTTTTGAAAGAATACCAGGGGGTGAAAGTGGGTAAGGAGATGATGGAAAAATGCAAGCAGGTTGCCCTTAGAGAAAAATTTGATATAATATGGCTGCAGGTGTGGCAGCACAATCATAAAGCCATTCAGTTTTATCAAAAGGCAGGATTTGTTGTGTATGAAACAGCCATATTCAGTTATGGAGAAGATATGGAACAGGATGACTTTTTAATGCGTTTGGATCTTTATTATTAGGTGTTAGCTGCAGCAATCAGCCGTGAGCGGGGGCTGGTACGAGATGCAGACAGCACATTAGAGGATTTAAAATTTGAGATTTGAAATTTGTTTGGTTCTTGTGATTGGGTTCTTGGTGCTTTTTTCAGCATCTTATTGTTGATGGCATTAAATTAATTTTATGGGATTTTTTGGGAAACTATTCGGTAAAAAAGAAAAGGAGAGCTTAGATGAAGGCCTGCAAAAAACGAAGGAGAGTTTTTTGTCCAAAATAACCAAAGCGATTGCGGGCAAGAGTACCGTTGACGAAGATGTGCTGGATGAGTTGGAAGAGGCATTGATAACGGCCGATGTAGGCCTGGATACTACCGTTAAAATCATCGAACGTATTGAGAGCCGTGTTGCGAAAGACAAATATCTTAATACTTCGGAGCTCAATACCATTTTACAGCAGGAAATAGAAGCCATACTGGTTGCAGTATCCGAAAAAAATGCCTACGGTTTTAATACTGAACTGCCCGCAAAGCCCTATGTTATACTGGTAGTAGGTGTAAATGGCGTTGGAAAAACCACCACTATTGGTAAGCTGGCGCATAATTTTAAAAAAGCAGGTAAGTCTGTTTTACTCGGCGCGGCTGATACATTCAGGGCTGCGGCTGTTGACCAGTTAACGATATGGAGTGAGAGGGCAGGGGTACCCATTGTGAAAAAAGAAATGGGCAGCGACCCTGCGTCTGTTGCTTTTGATACGGTAACCAGCGGTGTTTCACGAAATAGTGATGTAATTTTAATTGACACGGCCGGACGTTTGCACAATAAGGCGCACTTAATGGAAGAATTGAGTAAAATAAAAAGGGTGATACAAAAAGTGATTCCCGAAGCACCTCATGAAGTAATGTTGGTACTGGATGGGTCAACAGGACAAAATGCATTGGAACAGGCAAAACATTTTACAGCAGCAACTGATGTTTCAGCGCTTACCATCACCAAATTAGACGGCACGGCTAAAGGCGGAGTGGTTTTGTCAATAGCCCACCAGTTTCAGATACCGGTAAAATTTATTGGCGTGGGTGAAAAAATGGAAGACCTGCTGGTGTTTGATAAGCATGAATTTGTGGATAGTCTTTTTAGTCTTAACCATTCAAAAACCGATTAATAAAGCTGATGGCAGTGTTACAGCAATCACCATATGTTTTATACTCCAACGGCAATGGAGATATTTTTGAAGATGTCTCACTGTATGCTGTTGGCAGAACCGGCTGGGATGCAGTGGCCGTGCCGGTTGAAGATTGGATAGCATTGCCCGATGGCGGTTCATTATACGAACTGCCGGGCCGGAGGGGGATAGGTATTGATACCCAAACAGGTGAAATGCGTTTGTGTGAAAAAGGATGGGCTGTAGCTGCTTTTATTCCGCCTGCACATACCGGCTTATACCTGGCAGCATACGAAACGCAGCCCGATGCGCCGGTGTTGCCTTTGTTTTGTTACACTGCCGCGGCATGGCTCAACGATCAGTTTTATGTTCCTGCTGTGCGCATTGAACAGGATATAAGGCAGGAATGCAGTGGTTATGATGACACTCTTATTCACAAAGGCGTTGACACTTTGCTGCAGGCTTACCCGCATAACCGTTTGGTAAAGCATTTGGCCGAAAATTGCTGTCTCACCTACCACTGCCCCGCTGCGAGAAATTATTTTATTGGAAGATGGGAATGCCCGGTTCCATCTTCGCCCGCATGCAACGCCAATTGTATTGGCTGTATCTCCTTTCAACCGCAGGAAGAAAGCATAACTTCCACACAGGATCGCCTTAGTTTTAAACCCACACCGGAAGAAATTGTTGAATTCACCGTGCCGCACCTGCAAACGGCCCCTTTTCCTTTGGTGAGCTTTGGCCAAGGCTGCGAGGGCGAGCCGCTGCTAATGTGGGAAACCATAAGTAAAGCCATTGCCGAAATACGCAGGCACACCCCCAATGGAAGCATCAACATCAATACCAACGGATCCAAACCCGCTGCGGTAAAAGCATTGTGCGAAGCGGGGTTGAACAGTATAAGGGTAAGCACCAATTCGGCACGCAAGCACATTTATGAACCATATTACCGGCCGAATAATTACGTTTTTGAAGACATCGTGGAAAGTTTGAAAGTGGTGCGCAGCTATGGTGGGTGGACATCTATTAATTATTTTGTTTTTCCCGGGATGACCGACAGTGTGGAAGAGTATGAAGCATTAAGGCAGTTGATTAAGGATACGGGTTTGAACATGATCCAGTGGCGTAATTTCAATATAGACCCCGACTGGTACATGGGTAAAATTGGCGCCCATGAAACCGGTGAATGTCTGGGTGTAAAACAATTGATGTCACTCGTCCGTGAAGAATTTCCCGATTTGAAATTCGGTTATTTTAATCCCCCGATGGAAAGGATTAAGGGGAATTACGAGATGGATTTTGCGCGTTGATTTTCGCAAGGGCAATGTTGCGGTACCGGGATATGAAAAAAAATGAATTACTTTTTTTGCAAAGCCTTTTCAGGCGGATTGCTGGCAGATAACGCCAAAAGTGGTAAAAAGGTAAACAAAACTATCCCAAACTGCCGGGATAGAT
>CAMPJQ010000058.1 GCA_946886925.1 uncultured Terrimonas sp. | reverse complement strand
TTCCAAAACAATCCTTGAAAAATACAGTATCGCCGACAAAATTGAATTAATTTCGAAAAAGACCATATCATTCTTAAACCTAAAGCTGAACCGAGAAAAGGTTGGGACAAAGTATTCAAAAAAATGCATGAAAATGGTGACGACCAGCTCTTAATGGACGATGTTTTTAAAGACGAAAACTTTGAGGAATGGAGCAGGTAACTCAATACGACATTGTGTTGGTTAACCTTGACCCAACAATTGGGAGCGAAATGAAAAAGACAGGACCTTTTGTTGTCTTATCGCCGAACGAAATGAACAAGTATCTGCAGACTATTATAATTGCACCAGTGACAAGCAGTTCAAAGCCTTACCCTACAAGAGTTGGGGTAAAACACAAAGTAAGTAAAGGTTGGATTGCGATTGACCAAATTCGAACTATTGACAGAGTGCGAATCGTAAAACGTTTTGAGGCTTTGACCGACAAAGAGATTGAAAAAGTAAAGACCGTTATGCAGGAAACATTTGTGGACTGAATCCACATTCAACATACCTGGCATAAATGCGGCAGGCGGGCAGCGTTCGTCGGCACTGGTTCATTGTCTTAGCTTTTGTTTGGCTGGCAGTATGCTATACTCAAAATTCTATAACTTGTACATTCATTAAAGTAATCAACTTTGGTAGCCGGAGAACGGAACGCTATTTCCGCACTTCACCAACCTGTACGTTAGTGGTCAGACGGTGACGACACCCATGCAACAAAGCAGGCAATAACATATAAAGAACAATGCGAACATTATCTCTTTTTATAGCAGCAAGTCTGGACGGTTACATCGCAAAACCGGATGATGACCTTAGTTTTTTGAACGTAGTAGAAAAAGAAGGTGAAGACTATGGTTATGCAGCGTTTACCTCAACTATTGACACCATAATTCTGGGTAGAAGAACCTACGATTGGGTTCTTGGAAAAATTGGACCCTCCCATTACGACAACGGGGAAAGGAATGTGTATGTTATCACAAGAGCCGAGAGACCAGACATTGGTAAAACTAAGTTCTACACAGGCGATCTAACGGAATTGGTACGGCAACTAAAAAGCGAAAGTGGAAAAAATATCTATTGCGATGGGGGGGCAGAAATAATAAATGAACTTTTAAAAAACGATCTCATTGACGAGTTTATTATTTCCGTTGTTCCTGTGCTGGTTGGTAACGGAACAAGACTTTTCAAAGACGGCAGACCCGAACAACAGCTTGAGCTTGTGAATACAAAAACATTTGATACAGGACTAACCCAATTACATTACAGACGAAAGAGGTAATAATGGAAGGCACACACTGTCCGAAATCTCCAGGCAACGCTTTATAAAGTTCCGGCATCGTACCTGGTATGTCCCTGCCTCGTGGGAAAATACCGACAACATTGTATTGTGTATAAATAGCCGGCGTATAATATCGAAATATCATCCCTCTATACCAAAAGCACGGTTAAGCGACCATATCACATCTTCGGGCCGCCTGGTGGTTGCAATAAATTTTCTTAAGGGTTCTACTATTTTGGGATACTCATCTATAAAAGCAATGCCGGGTATTTCTGCAAGCTTAAAATTACGCATGCATTGTAAAAAGCCCTCTTTGTTGCTTCCGGAAAAGCGGATATATTTCGCCGGTGTAATAATGATCTCTGTTAATTCATTCATAGTATGGGCATACAAGTTCAATTGCAAAGAACAGTCCTGCGTTAGTTCCAGCCTGTAAGGCGAGATCTTTTGCAGAATCGTCTCTTTGTGAAAGTAGTCTGTGGTTACTGTTTCATCTTCATTTAAACTGTATTCGCAGCATATTTGTTCAGGCAACAGGGTTAACAGTTCCAGCATCAAATTCCATAAGCTGGAGTTGTTGATGTTGATCTCCGCCTGGAAAGCAAAAGAAAGCTGGCGGATAGTATTGGGTGTTATTTTGTAGCCTTCTGTTATCTCCGCTTTTTTTCTTTTAAGCAACAGTTCTTCTATATCCGGCCGGTGAGGCATTTCTTCAGGAAGCGGAATCCGTACGGTAACAGGTAATTCTAACATGCGGTAAAGATAATAAACGGCATAGCTGCTATACAGAAATTTATTTTGACGCAAAGCTATTTGCATTGAGCCGGACTGCGTAAACAATAAGCCTGATTAAGCGCTTTGAAAATGACATGAAGTGTGATGGGCGACCTGACAGCCTTCGCATGGCACAAAACCCCTGTATTTTTCATCGACAGGTTTTATTTAATTTTTTTTTGTCACTTTTTTTGCGGGAAAAATTAGCCAAAAAAGCCCCGCCCCCGTCCGACTGGTGTCATCCGGGCGGGCAAACGACGTTCAGTCGGGCAGGCGCCCGAAGTCGATATACAGCACGATTTCGGGAAGGCACCCTGATGGGGCTTTTCCGGTACTGTGGTTTCGGCTTCACTGCGCTGCTGCTTTCTCATTTTTAGTAGTTCGCAGGGTAGCTGTTTTGCCTGAAGGTTAAGATTGAGTGATGAGTACCAATCCCGGATGTGAAATACACCCCGGCTGCCGTGGCTGTTGTCTCCACCAGCCAGCGACATGGTCTGCCCCCAAATCACGTTTTCTTTTATTTTCACCTGTATTGATCAGATAGCATTTGCATGGGACCCAACTGCATGCGTACATATTCGCAATTGATCACCTTTTCTATTAGATCCTGCGGCACATAATAATACTGGTTGGAAGCTTCAAACCCGATGCGGGAATCGGATTGAGTGATTTCAAAGAGTGCTTTGGCTAAAATTATTTCATTGCTTAAAATGCTGTTGATCGCTGTAATCTGAACTTGCTTTTCAGCAGGCGTTAAATATTGATTTCGTACGCTATCCCGGGCCATAACAAACCGTACCTGGTTGACAACAGATGCAAAATGCAGCCAGGCGGCTTTGGCTATGCCCAAGTCTTCTTTTGCCATAGCCTGCTTACCCGGTTCTGCAGCCTCAATTGCTTTTTCAAAAAAATCAAGCCCGTCTTTCCAGCCGCTGGCTACTTTACTAAATTGCCCTGCAAATGTTTCGGCCGGGTAAATGCTCCGCCATCCTTTAAGATCATCATATGGAAAGCCTACCATCGTTGACGCGTACCCGGTAGGTTCAGCAAACAATAAGTTAGCCGGTCCGTATTGCTGTGGCGCATTATACACCACGCTACCGCTATAAGGAAATTCCTGGAAAGCTTTGCTGAATGCAGTCCATGCCTGCCGGACAAAGGGCGCGGCTGTTTTGCCATAGCGCTGCGCGGCCAGCTCATTAAGCACCGTTTCGGGCTTTGCATCCGGGTTTTTTGCAAATGCCTGCGCAATCTCCAGGTTGGGTGAGGGATAGCCGCCCAATGACCAGCTCAGCATAAGTCCGTCGGTATCCATTTTGGCAAGATTGGAAGCATGTTCGGCAATAAGATCAGAAACCGGCAGCCAGGGTACCGCAGATAGTTCCCATGTATTGTTGAACTGAACTTTGGCCACCGTTTTTAAGCCGGCCTGCTTTGCCAGCGCCCAATGCCGTGTAGCCCGGGGGCCGGGGCCCACGGCAGAAATGGAATATTCACCCACCTTTGAACCAATGCCTCCCCGTTCAATGGGTTTTGCCCATTCACTCACCGACATTAACCATACCGACTTTGGCAATTTTGCAATAACATCAGGCGCATCCCCATGCCCATGCCATCCCCAGTCCCACGCAATAACTTTGGCATTGGGATTTCCTTTGTGCACACCATTTGCAATGGCCTCATTAACCCCGGCGATAATGTCGGCATAAGCGCGCTGGCTGCAACGCGGGCAGCCTTTCTGGTTGCCATGTGATGCGCAATTGGTGAAATTTTCAGATGCGGTAATCGTGAATACACCACCCAGTTCAGGCACCTGTTTAAAAACGTAAGCCAGTGAATGGCTGATCCAGTTAATAACTTTATCATTACTGGTGCACATGGCGGCAAAAGCGCCTTTCTGCGTGCCCATCATTTCCTGCCGGTTTTTAAAAAAAGATAAAGGCATGGCCCTGGGCTCATTCATGTACAGGTAAACCGAAATGCCATATTGCTTTGCTCTTTCTGCAATGCGCCGCAGATTAGCAATACGAATATGATGACCTTCACCAAATTCAGGAAAATCATTTCCACCAGGTGCCAGTTGACTGAGTACAACGTGCATCCATATTCCATTCACTCCTTTGGCGGCCAACCGTGAAAGCAATCCATCGGGATAAGGATCATGAAGCGTATCAAACAATGGATCCCCAAAAATGCCAAAATACGAGTAGATGAAACGCAATCCTTTTTCATTTGAGACATGCTTGTTCTTACTTTTTAATAAGCCTCCTGTTGATTGCAGGTCCTTTACAAATGCAAACCTGGGAACCGCTGGCCGGTCGAGGGAAGCTTTGAAATGTTTTTGTACCAGTTGTTTGATCTCCTTTGCACGTGCCAATGTTTTGTTATCGGGTTTTATATAGGTGATCTTTGAACACTTTGGTTTAAGGTTGCCTAATTTAACGAACAGGAAATCATCTTCCTTAAGTGCAAATTCCAGTTCATCCGGCGTCATATCCAGCAGGGTGAGTAACTGATCGTAGGGGAGCAGGTGCCAGTTCCTGCGTATCACGGTAATGTATATCCTCTTTTTAAAATCGGGCGACACCGATCCTGTGGGCGGCAGACCCATAGATGCGGCAATGGTCATAATGTCTTTGGCTTCGCATCCTATAGTTAGGGCAATACGTGCAGGTTCCACGAGGTTCCAGTTGCGCCACACCAGTGCATATATGCGGTTGGGAAAGTGTTTGAATTCAATGGCTGGCTGGTGCGTGCCAACAGGAAGCTGTTGCTGCGCAGATAAACCGGTACATATGGTGATCGTTAAAAAGAATAGAGGGATGAAAACTTTAGCCATAATCCTTAATGTTTGAATAATATTACTCTGTAAGCCTGGTGTTTTATAAAAATGTATTGATGATGGTAAAAATAAGGATTAAAGGCAGACGGATCTGATAAGCCTATGTACTGGATGGTAGCATCGGAAAATAATTATTTTATCAGCAATACCAGTTCACGTTCAGCCGTATTGCTGCTTTCATCTTTTGCTTCTACTATAAAACGATATGAACCTTTGGTTTTAGCCGTTCCGCTGAGCGTTCCTTTTGCGGATAAATGAATGCCGGTAGGCAGTTTACCTTTTTTTAATGTCCAGGTTATTTCACCTTTGCCATACAGTGTGGTTAGCTGTTCTTTGTAATGGTTTTGTGCAAAGGCAGTACTCACAATCGTTGTGTTTATTTCGGGGTTGATGTATACGGGAATGAGTGGCTTTATCAGTACAAAATAGCTGGTGTTTGTTCCATTTCCTTTTTCATCGGCAGCAGGCAATGTTATCTTGCCCTTTGGAAATGCTTTGTAATAAAGATCATAATAAAAATACTGTGCTGCAATTTGTGTTGAAGGCTGCTTTTTGAATTGTTTCAGCCATTGGGGTATGGTAGAGCTATACAGGTTATCCAGTTTTTCGTAAGCAACATAGATCATGGCATCTTCATCCGTATTAAAGCTGAGGTAATTTGCTGTACTCCGTGTTGTATCACCGTTTTTACCGGCTATGTATGTCAGGCCTTCGTAGGCGCCCACTTCACTGAAGTTTATCTCATTGTCGTCCCTGTTAAAAAAAGGCAAGGCTCCCTTTCTCATCTTTGAAACGGGGAAGCTGATGCCTGCATTATTTACTGCATGTGTTACCAGCACTTCTCCCGGTCTTTTATCCAGCACGTTTAATGTATAGCTTAAAACAGACGAATCACCATCTTCATCTTTCGCGCAAATGTCGAAATTGTATATGCTTCCGCTTTCAGCAATGCCACCGATCAGGCCTGCAGACGACAGCGATAATCCGTTCGGTAGTACACTGCCGTTCTTTAAGGTCCATAATATTGCACCATTGCCATTTGCGGCAAGCTGTTTTGTATACAATGCGCCCTGCCTGGCGTAAGGGAGTTGAGTGGTGATGATCGTTGAGGGGATGTCTGTTTGAATGATGGCAGTAGCTGTGCTTGTCTTTCCTTTGTTGTCGTGAGCCACCGCTTCTAATACGTTATCTCCGACACCCGGAGTGAAGCTGAATGCAAATGGTGGTGCTTGCAATCGTTTAAAAGGTTGTTTGTTGAGATATATATCTATTTTGCTGATGCTGCCATCGGGATCATTGGCACCCACATTCACTTTTATTGTGGTCCCTTTTTTCACGGTTGTTTTCCATTGCAGCCCGGGAAACCAAACATGAGGATACAGGTTTCCATCATTGATCCGGCTATAGGCCCAATCTGTTAGATCTTGTGTACTGGCCGCCAGCCATTGTACGCCGTGACCGACGTCTTTGAAATCACTAAAGCGGGGATTAATGCCTGTTACCCATGAATATCCCGTGTCCTCAACAGCTCCGTTCAGCTTCCTCATTTGAGCAACCTGCTGAGGCATATTTCGCGAATACCAATCCGTTTCTCCGCGATTGATCCATATGGGCACATCTTTTACCTTTTCAAGATCGCCTTTCATTTCCATGCCCATTATTATGGCAGCAGCAAAATAACGAGGATACCGGCTGATGAATTTAAAAGCGCCACCGCCGCCCATGGAAAACCCGCAAACATATATGCGTTGCGGATCGGCCTGACCTGTCTTTACAAGATCATCCATTACTTTTTTCAGATTATCAAAATGCCGCTCCCATCCTCTTGAGGTTGCCGGTGCAATAATGTAAGTAGGAGTTTTTTGTGTATTGGCTCCAAAGTTATGCCACATCCGGGCGGGAGGATCCACAGCATTTCGCAGGGAAGCATGATCGTCGGGGCCGCAACAGCCATGCATGAACAGGGCTATGGGGTATTGCTTACCGGGTTGAATATCCGAAGGCATGTACAAATAATATTCGGTTGAATCCTGTTTGTGCCAGCTCCATTGCGGGAAGCCCTTATAATCAATTTGAGCAAAAGATGCCGGGGTTGATAAAAGGATAACAGGAATAATGAGGATCAGACGAATGCCATTGCGCATGTTAAGTGTATTAACGAATGAATGAATTCGAGGTAACTTTTCCATTTCTAAATTAATATTAACCGGTACGGTTTGTGTACTGTACTATGCTGTTTGTAAAGCCTTTGATGATACCGGATCTAACTAATTTATGTAGCTTCCGGTAAACTTTATGTGTATATGAAATATTACCTGGTTCTTGCCTTTTTTTTATGCAGCACAATAATACCGTATGCCCAGCAAAATTCAGCGCGTTTGATTGTACGCGGAGACGACATGGGCTTTTCGAATAGTGGTAACCTCGCGGCTATTAAAACATATAAAGAAGGAATTGTGCGTTCTGTTGAAGTGCTGGTGCCGTCGCCGTGGTTTCCGGAAGCCGTTCAATTGCTGAAGGAAAACCCCGGACTGGATGTGGGCATCCATCTTACATTAACCAGCGAATGGGATAATATTAAATGGAGACCGGTATCGGATTGTGCAAGCCTTACAGATGAAGACGGTTATTTTTACCCGATGATATGGCCCAATAAAAATTACCCCAACAGGGCTGTATTGCAAAAGAAGTGGACATTAGAAGATGTAGAAAAGGAGTTCAGGGCACAGATAGAACTGGCGATCAAAAAAATACCACACATCAGTCATGTTTCGGGGCATATGGGTTGTACACATATGAATGAAGAAGTGGCAAAACTCACGCAAAGACTGGCAAAGGAATACAAGCTTGATATTGATCCTTCGGCAAAGGGTGTAAAAAGTGCGAACTATAAAGGAGCCAGCAAAACAGCGGCGCAAAAGAAACAGGCTTTTATGGCCATGCTGCATACACTGGAGGCCGGTAATAGCTATTTGTTTGTAGATCATCCTGCGTTTGATACGCCGGAGATGCGGGCCATACACCATGTTGGATATGAAGATGTGGCTGCCGACCGCCAGGGTGTTGTGGATATATGGACAGATGCTGAGATCAAAACATTGATAAAAGAATTAAACATACAGCTTATCAGCTATAAAGATTTATTGTAGTAAAACTGCTAATGCATTTTCAGCATAGATGCGTTTCTGAAGTTTACTTGCCCAATAGGCTATTGGAAATTGCTAAGGCGCATAACAAATAAACCCCTGAAAAGCCAGGGGTTTATTATACCAAAACCAACTGCAGGTTTAGTAATCGGGATTCTGTGTTACATTCGGGTTTTTGTCAATTTCGTCTATCGGAATGGGCATTAATAAATGTTTAGGCGCCTGGAAAGACATGGCCTGCGTATTGGCAGGACTAAAAAAAGCGTTGTTTAAAGTAATATAGCCTGCTATATGCCATCTTTTTAAATCAATCCACCGCTGCCCTTCTCCCGCCAGTTCCAATAATCTTTCGTTCATGATCCAGTTCATGATCGTTGCTTTATCGGTTTCAGCCGTGGTGTAATCTGCCGGAACCGTGCCACCCGGAACCATATCCCTTGCTCTTTTTCTTACTTCATTGATAAGCCCGATAGCATCGGCCGTTGATCCTCCCGATTGCAATACGGCTTCTGCTTTCAACAGCACTACATCCGCATACCGCAAAATACGCGGATTATTAACGCTGCCAGCGCCATTGGGAGCAAACTGGTTATGCGTTACATATTTGCGAATGGCTTTGGAAGCTACATCTAATGTGCGGTCGCGCCGGGGATCATCTGCTTCAAATGCATCAGCTAATTTTTGTGTGGCGATATGAGGAGAGGCGCCGAATAAAGAAAAATGGTTGTCGTAGTATCCCCAGTAAGAGGATATGGTTCCAATGGCAGCATCAAATTCGTTGGGGAGCCAGATGTTATCGCCCGGGCTTTGTGAAGCCTGGAATTCAAATAATGATTCTGCATTGTTTTCAGTAAAGGCAGAATTGTTATCGTCAAATTCGGGAACGAGCGACAGTCCGCTCAATGCATTGAACGCAGAAATGGCAGCAGTATAATCTGCCGCCGTGTTGGTATGTGAGCCCCGCACCACCAATGCTTTCCCCAGCATGCCATTGGCTGAATTTTTAGTAGCTCTGCCCAAATCGGAAGCTGGCCATGCATCAGGCAATAAGGATGCAGCTTCTGTAAAATCAACTATAGCCTGGTCCAGCATTTGCGTACCCTGGGATTCAGGATTATTCCAGTCTGCTGATGAGGTAAGCCTTTTTAATATGATAGGTGGTTTCCCAAAATAGTTCCATAAATTATAAAACATCAGTCCCCTTAAAAACAGGGCTTCACCTTTGTGATAATTTTTAAGGTTAGGAGTAACATATACGCCACTTTCCGCCTCAATTTTATCGAGCACAATATTGGCGCGGGTTATCAACTCGTACGAGCTCTTATAGTAATTGCCGAGCTTTCCGTTACTTGCCTGCAAACCGGCGAAATGCTCAAATGGGTCATCCGCCGTGGTTGTAATATCATCTCCAGGCAAAAAAGTTACCTGCATCAGCGTGCTGCGGCCATCCCTTGCATTATAATTATAAAAGTCAGTAAGTTTCGCATAGATCCCTACAATGGCTTTTGTAAATTCTGTTTCCTTTTTAAAGTACGATGCTTCTGTTTCATTTGAAGGTTGCAGGTCAATCAAATCCCGGTTACAGGATATGCTGAACAGTAAAAGCAGCATAGTTAAAAGTCCGGTTATTTTTATTATTCTGTACATATAATAATGTTTTTTCAATTAGAAGGATGCGCTCAGTCTGAACAAAATTTGCCTGGCAGGAGGATAGAAATCATTTTCCGGGTCAAGCCCCTTCCATTGGGTAAATGTGGCCAGGTTGATGGCACTAACGGCAACGCGTACGCCGGATATTG
>CAMPJQ010000057.1 GCA_946886925.1 uncultured Terrimonas sp. | reverse complement strand
TAATTAATTGATTTAAATTATTAAAATGACTGTTCTATTAAATTAAAATACAGATGTTACCGGGATATCCTCCGGTCTTGGTTCTTCATGTTTTTTACCACTGATGAAATTGAGGAGATCTTTATTTAAAAGCTCCCGGTGCGTATAAAATAAACCGTGAGGGGCTCCATCATAAACAACCAGCTCTGCATGAGGAATCATACCTGCTGTACGTTCGCTGCTCACTTCAAAAGGAACTATTTTATCGCTGTCGCCATGAATAATAAGCGTGGGAACGGATATCTTGTCCACGTCACTCCTGAAATCTGTGGCGGAAAAACTTTTTATACATTCTATAGTAGATTGTTGCGAAGCTTTGGATCCCAATTGCAGGTAATAATTTAACAATGGGGTGCTAACGGGTTTGTTTAAAAAACCCACACCAAAGAATTTTTTACCAAACTCATCAAGATAACCGATCCTGTCGTTTTGAATTCCTTTTATCATTTCATCAAATACCTCTGCATCTACACCTTCTGTGTTACCGGCTGTTTTTAAAAGGAAGGGGACAACAGAACTGATCAGTACTATACCGGCTATCCGTTCCTCTCCATATTTTCTAATGTATCTCACCACTTCTCCTCCACCCATGGAAAATCCCACAAGAATGGCATTTTTAAGATCCAATTTTTCTATCAGTTCATGCAAATCATCTGTTAAGCTATCGTAATCATATCCTTTCCATGGTTTGCTGCTTTTACCAAATCCGCGGCGATCATATTTTACCACACGATGACCGGCATTTACCAGGTCAGCAAGTTGGTATTCCCACATTTCACGGCTCAGAGGCCAACCATGAATTAATATTACCGGTTGTCCATCGCCGTATGATGAATAAGCAATATGTATCTCTTCTCCTGTGTTTGTATCGGTAAATTGAATGGATTTCATAACTTTTTTTTAAAAATGAAATAATACTTTTACCTATAATTTTAATAAAGCTGTATCTGTATCACACAAACTGTACCATATGAAATTAAAAGGTGAATAGCTGCTTCGCAGCAGGTAGTGAGGATAATTTTCCACTCATCCGATAACATCTGTAACGATTTTTGCTTAACATCATGCAGGTCCGGATAATAAAAAGCGGGCAAATAATAAATACAGCACCTTACCAAATTAAATTAATTTCATTTTTAAAATGGCAGAATCATTTATCCTTACCGTTACCGGCTTGGGGGAAGAAAGAGCGTTTGAAGCCGAATTACAGGTATATGGATACAGCCACAGGATTGTGGTGCTTATAAAAAATGAAGCAATAAGTTTTGAACCGGATGAGGAGGGCCATTATCGTGCGGTTTTAATAGAAGAAGGTAAAAAAATGAATATTGATAAAGTGTTGCTGCAGGCTATAGCAACCCAGCTTGAAAAAGATTTGAAATAATGAGCCAGGCTTATTAAGCCTGTTAACCCGTTTGAAGACCGTTCTTAAGGATTTAATTTTTTTACGTCCAACATGGTCCATTTTTTCGGATACCCCCATCCGGGTTTATTGATGTCGCAAAAATCACCCATTTCCTCCATAGTCTTATTCAACAGGGAATCCATGAACATGAGCTTAGCCCGATACCGGTTTTCTGCTGCGAGATTATGCATTTCAAAAGGATCCGCATTTAAATCAAACAATTGTACAAAAGATTGCCCGTTTACATTATACCGTATCAGTTTAAATTCACGATGAACGATAGCCCGTTGCAAATTCAGGTAAGCAAAAAGCAGATGGTTCCTTCCATTAAAATTTCCATTACCAAATGCGCTTATCATTGACTTTCCTTCAACAGAGGCAGGAACAGAAATGCCGGCTATTTCACATACAGTGGGGTATATATCGTTCAGGTAAACATATTTGTTTATCATTTTTCCCGCAGGTATGCCCGGCCCTTTAAAAATTAATGGCACGCGCATAGCACAATCATACAAGTTTTGCTTTCCCAATAAACCGTGCTGCCCCGTAGCCAATCCGTTATCACCTGCAAAAACAACAACGGTATTTTTATCTTTTCCAATTTTCTTCAACGTTTCTAAAATTCTTCCTATCTGCTCATCTACTTCACTGATCATGCTGTAATACTTTGCAATTTCTTTCCTTATTGCTTCCTTCGTACGTGGAAAAGGCAGCAGGGTTTCATCCCTTATCTGCAATTCACCGTTATCAAAAGGGTGCTGTGGTAAATAATTCGCGGGCAATGAAACATCTTCCATGCGATAATGTTTCCCATACCATGAAGGAGCTGTACGCGGATCGTGGGGAGAAGTAAATGCCACATACATCAGGAATGGCTGCGAACTGAGTTGCTGTTTCTTTAAGAAGTTAATTGCAGCGTCTGCAAAATAAACTGAAGAGAACTGATCTCCCCAAAAAGGGTTATTGTACAGACCGCCGCTATCGTAATGATTTAACCTCGGCCTGTATTGCCCTCCTGTTGCAGGCGGATGCATGCCACCGAAGAAAATATTATCACCGGCAGCAAATGCGCGCTGAAAGGAGGCCTTGTCCTGGTGCCATTTGCCGGTTTCAAAAGTAATATATCCATTGTTCCGGAATAGTTCCGGGAAACTAATGTCAGACTCCGGAATATACTGTCCATCTTCGTGAAGGCTAAAAAGATTTTTACCGGTCAGTAACATGGCGCGGCTTGGACAGCAAATGGCTCCGCTTAAACCACCCTGGATATGGGCCTGGGTAAACGCCGTGCCTCCTTTTACCAGTTTATCCATATTGGGTGTTATGATCTCCCTGTTGCCCAATGCCCGAATGGTACGGTAATGCTGATCATCCGTAATAATGACAATAACATTTGGCTTCTTCACAATTCCTTCCTGCGCTTTAAGCACTTTTAAAGGAATGAAAACGAAGAGAAACACAATTACAGTAATGATACGTTTTTCTATCATGATTATTCTGTCATATAGATACCATGCCTGTATATTCACGGGCTCAGCTCATGTACTATTATAGTTCGCCTTTATTTTTATTTTGCAAAGTAAGCGACTTGAATTTTCTCGTAAGGTCAGTTAAGGATTTTTCAACGCCCATCCGTTCAAGTGAGGAAGCGCCAACAAAGCCATGTACATCGGTTTTATCCAATACTACACGTACATCTTCAGGTGTGTTAATAGGTCCGCCATGCGCCAGGAAAAAAATACCGGGATTTACTTTTTTTCCCGCTTCCATAATTTCACGGGTGCGTTCTATGGCATCGTCCATTGTACAGGAAGCGCCTGTAACGCCTACTGATCCGCCTACCGTAGTACCAACATGTGAAATAATAGCATCCGCACCTGCTTCCGCCATTTGCGCAGCTTCTTCCGCCCTGGCTACATACACAATAGAGAAGAGATCCATTTTAGTGGCAAGCCGCACCATTTCCACTTCTTTCTCAAAGCCCATCCCCGTTTCTTCCAAAACCTGTCTGAAATGACCGTCAACAATACAGTGCGTAGGAAAATTATTGACGCCCGAAAAACCCATTTCCTTCACTTTTAATAAATGATGCCACATCCTGCGGCGGGGATCGGAGCCATGCACACCGCAAATCACGGGAATTTCCTCTACCACCGGCAGCACTTCAAACTCACCGATATTCATGGCTTCCGCATTGGCATCTCCATAAGCCATTAAGCCGGCAGTAGAACCATGCCCGGCCATGCGGAACCTGCCTGAGTTATATATAATGATGAGGTCTGCACCACCTTTCTCAATAAATTTAGCGCTGATGCCGGTGCCTGCACCCGCGGCAATGATCGCTTTGTTTTGATTAACCGTTTTTTGTAACCGTTCCCTTACTTCCTGCTTCGTATAAGGATTTCCCTTTCCTGTCCATGGATTTGCCATAATTATTTGTTTATGTTTTTACTTTTTAGGAATTCAGGTTCGTGAGACACGAACCGGGGCGATAGAACCGGCGCGATATTTTTTATGTGCCCAACTTTTGTGCACCAATGAAACCCCGGTTGCCCGTCTGGATGAATCCGTTCGGACGGGCGTCGCACACTTTTACTTTCAGCACTTCATTGAACATATCCATCAACCGTCCAAAATATTTGTTTATTCATAACTATTCCTTCTGCTTTCCCATCATACCCAACAATCTACTTACCAGCATAACCGAAAATTCCGGATCATTAATATGCATGTCCGTTTCAATAACCTCTATTGTTGCTTTGGTATTTTCTTTAATTGAATCAAATAAATCCCGGTTAATTTCCGGCCGGTAAAAAATTCCTCCTTCAGAGTCTACCTGCGAAATGCCTTTTGCCGGCAATAAAACCTTTACCGGTGCACGCGAACGGTTGATTTTCTGCGCCAGTCTTTCACCCAGTATTTTATTCTCCTCTTTATTCGTTCGCATTAAAGTTACATCCGGCGCCCAGTTGTACATTTCACGGGATTGGAATTGTGCCGGCACTGTATCCGGTTGCGCAAAATTCACCATATCCAAACAGCCGGGCACTACTACCAGGGGAATGCCCATTTCAGCAGCAGCGTTCAGCCTGTCGGGTCCCGCACTGCAAATACCTCCGCACAGATCATCCGCAAGCTCGGTAGTGGTAACGTCTAAAACGGCATCAAAACAGCCTTCGCGGATGAGCGACTCCATTGTTTTACCTCCCACACCATTGGCATGAAAAGCCAGTACTTCATAGCCCTCCTTCCGCAGCAGCTCACTACACTGGTTTACACAGGCCGAAGTATTGCCAAACATACTGATGGCAATGGTGCCGGCAACAGTATTTTCTTTTTCTTCTGTTATTTCCGAAACGGCGCAAATTGCCACTGCTGCCCGCCTGATTAAAAGTCTGCTGATACTATTCAATCCTGCCACATCAACAATGGAAGGCATCAGAATAATATCTTTACTTCCCATTTGCCGCGACAGGTCTTTTGCGGCCAGCGTACTTAAGCAAAGCTTGGGTATACCCAACGGAATTTCCTGCATGGCAGAAAGCGCGATATAGGTGCCACCTCCGCCGCCCATGCCAATGGCCGCTTTAATTTTGTTTTGGGCTACTAATCTGGCTGCAATTTTCGCTGCTCCCCTGCCCATTATGTCTACCGCTTTCCCGCGGTCATCCGATTCCCTCAATGCTGCAATTGAATAATCTGCTTCCAGGGCTACCTGGTCTGACTCTATATCAACCGGGAAATCTTTCGTAGTTCCCATAACCCCGGTATTCATCGTTATCACTTTTTCTCCCTGCGCTATAATACAACTTCGCAGAAAAGCAAAATCTTCGCCCTTGGTATCAAAACAACCCAGGATTAAAATAGCTTTATTGTTGGTAAGCATGATTTATTTTCGAATTGAAATTACAATACGTTAAACCTGTGGTACATTGATATCAAATACGATCACCCGTTCCAATTTGGGCACAACAAATTCCTTCACCGTTTCATGAACAGGATGCGGAAGATAAGCGTCGCGCGATTCTAATGTATCAAATGTCATAACAAACCCGTGAGTGAAATCTTCGTTTAATCCCTCCGTGCTGTTGTATGGTCCATATTCCATATCCATCAGCCCGTCAATCTTTCCCACCATATCTTTCATTGTACGAAAGCATTGGTCTATCTGTTCTTCGTTGATTCCAGGTTTAAATTTAAACACCCCGAAATGTCTCACCATAATATTTTTATTTAAGTGTGCGTATATAAGCCAGCAGATCCGATACCTGTTTATCAGAATAGTGATCAATTAGCCCCTTAACCATAAATGAACGCCCTCCTAAAAAGCCCTGGCTTTGGATAGCACCCGCCTCAACAAAAACCTGGCTGCCGCCCATAAAAGCGATGGTTGTGCCCCGGTCATTTTTATTGACAAGATAACCTTCTGTGGTGCTGCCATTTTTTTTGGTAACGCGGTAAACGGCGTAATTGGATTCCACCGCGGCATCGGGGTCGAGGATGGCGGTAAGCAAAGCTTCATTTTCACGGCTTGCCGAACCATCTAATGCAGGTGCGATATTTTTTCCTTCGCTGCCTACTTTATGACACAACAGGCAGGTTTGGAAAAGCACTTTCCCAGCTTTTGCATCGCCTCCTTTCTTTTCAGCAATAGCCATGTATTTTGTGAGCTTTGACCTGAAAGCCTTTCTTTCCGCTTCATACCTGTTTTTCACGGCATCCCACATGGCAACGGCCCGGGGATCTTCCTTATTGCTATTGCGGATGCGTTCAGCCGCGGGCAAATCGAATGATGCCAGTGCCAGCCGTTTCTTTTCATACATATCCAACAGCAATGCTGCGCCCTGCTCTGATGCGGATAATGCTGTTACGAGCTCACTCTTCTTTACTGTATTAAGTTGGGAAACCCATTGTTGCGCGATGCCGAGTGCCGAAGCCTTGTCTGCTTTTGCCAGACTGCCGAGTGCCGCCGCTCTGATGCCAAAACCAAGTTTTTGATTCTTTACAGCACGGGCGAAAATATCTTTGTTGAGCGTCGGATTGTTTTCTAATGCCTTCAATGCTGATTGTACTGTTTTTTCAGACGATTGATCATTGATACGGGCAACAACGGCATCGCGTACCTGTTCAATATTAAAACGGCCAACGGCATCCAGCGCCAGGTTAACATCTTTTTCCGAACGACTGTGTAATAATTTGGTTACCGGCTCCCGGAGCATAACAGCCAGTTCGGGTGATTGCAATTGCGACTGATTTTGCAAAGCAAACCCTGTGTATAAAGCAGCATTATCGCCATTGTGAATAATGGGCTTTACAGTTTCAAAAATGGTTGTATTGTTCAGCATGCCGGCAACAAATACGAAGCCAGGTTCATCAAGCTTGCTGATACCGAGGCGTGGCCATAATTTCAGAAAGGCCGCTTCTTTTTGCCCGGCAGGCAATGCCTGGATAGCCCAAAGCAGATGATCACCATTCATTTTTTCCGCAGTGGGGCTATTAAGATAGGCCTGTAATTCATTGGGGTATTTCTCCAATGCTTTACGGGCAAGGAAACGTTCAAAACTTCTTTCATAAGCGCCGCCCATGGCATTGCCTTCAAGCGCCGGTTTTGAAGCATGAACCAGTATATCAATGGTAGCCTCATTTGCCGTTCCCAATTCATCAAGCGTACGAAGCACCTGTGCACGCACCATGGGATTTTTATCTTCAACTGCATCTTTTAAATATGCTGCCACTGCTGCCGTGCCGGGTGAAAAGCTGCTTAAAGAACGCACTGCCTCACGACGCAGATCATTGGCCGGACTTTGCAACAACGCCTGTAATAATGCAGCATCATAATGTTTGATCCCTTCTAATGACCAGAGTGCATGAATGCGGGTAATCTCATCCTGGCCGGCATCTGCTGCCAGTTGTACAAGCGGCTGTGCCAGTTTTTGTGTTTCCGTGAAAGGTCTGTCCGTAATCTGGTGCCATGCTGCACGTTTTTCCCAAAGAGATGGTGATTGTAATCCTTTTACCAGATATTCTGTTTTAACATTGTAATAATCGGGAACATCGCGGGGCTGCTGACTTTTATGGCGGATGCGCCAGATGCGGCCATGTGATTTATCCCTGTCGGGATGAGTAGTTGGAATTTCATTGTGAGAGATGATCTTATTGTACCAGTCGGCTATATACAAACAACCATCGGGACCAAACTCCATATTCACCGGGCGGAACCACTTGTCTTTGGAAGTAAGCAGGTCGGGTAAATGTTTTGCACTAACGGTTCCATCGGCATTGCGGGTAACTTGAACAGCGTTAACCGTACTGGTGATAGGGTTGGCCAAAAAAGCCACGTTCTTCCACTCAGCCGGAAAAGATCCCGAAAGGTCATCGGCGAAAGCAAGTCCGGATATACCGGTGCCGCCTACCCTAAATTTGTACAGTTCGGGCATCCATGGCTGATATGTGCGCAAGCGTTCGTTTCCAATGCCGGGAAATCCTGTGCCCGGTTCCATAGGAACAACGGAATACCCCAGGTCATTGGCTTCGCAACCATACCACTGGCCGTTGTTCCGGAGTTGATAGCCCCAGATATTGTTTAAACCGGCATTTACCAGTTCCAGCTTTTTGGCATCCATTGAAAACCTGGCGATCTTACTGTAGTCCATTCTCATTTTTACATCGCTTGTCAGGGAAGACACTTCTCCCTTATTAAGCGCTCCGTGACTGAAATTGATCCAGTTGCCCGGCGCCCTCATCAGCACGTGTGCCATTGTATGGGTATCGGTAAAGCCGAAGCCGGTGAGCAATGGGATACGCTGATCCGCTTTGCCATCGTTGTCGCTGTCCCGCAGGAAAAAAAGTTCTGACCCCTGTGCTACATAAGCCCCGTCTTTATAAGGCAGTATGCTCATGGGTATTGTAAGCCCATCGGCCCAAACTTCCGTTTTAACGGGGCTGCTACCGTATAACCCGGAGAGCACAAGCACCTGGTCTGTGCCTTTTGTTTTACCCTGGTACAAATCAAGAATACGTTTAAAGCTCGGGTGATTGCGCTGCGCCTCGGGATCATCCATCAGCTTCAGTAATTCATTCCACTGAATGTCTGCAACCGGGTCAAGCGGATACATTTTTGCTGTTTGCGTCCACAATCTTCCGGCATCGTCAAACGTGAGATCAATCGGGTTAACAATACCATCTCTTTCACTTGCTACCAACTCTACCACAAAACCTTCAGGCACACTGAAGCCCGCCAGTTCTTCTTCGGGTGAATTGATCTTGTCTGGCGGCATCTTTTGTGTGCTTTCTGTTACTGGTGCGGAAATAAAAAACAGGCTTGTAAATACAAGAAGGAGTCCGGGAAATTTCATGTGTTGAAAATTGTAAATAATAAAAGATCAGGGTTTGTGGTGTTCTTCTGTTGTAAGGAGCAATTGCTGTATCAAATATGAAGGTGAGAAATGTGTATAGTGAATCACCACTATCTACCCGCTTCCTTCAAATCACACCTACAATTCAGTAATCGTAAGATCGCGGAACTCAACAATACCGGCGCCTCCGCTGTGTATTTGAACAGCGATCACACCTGTAGAAGGAATTTGAGGATCTTTCTCTGTGTATTCGCAGGTTTTAACACCATTTATGTACAGTTCATGATATTTGCCTTTGACCCTTATGATATAACTGTTCCAGCCATCGGGTTTTAACAGGCGATGTAAAATGCTGAGATCTCCGCCAACCAATTTACCCCGGCGATGCTCATCATAAATATCTCCCCAATAACCATTACCGATATCGGCCTGGTAACCCACATTTTCGCCGTTGGTTATTTTTGAACGGTATTGAATACCGCTATTGATCATACCGGTTTTTTCATCGCCCGATAATCGAAACAGGCAACGGAATTCAAAATCACCATATTCCTTATCTGTATGCAGGTAGGTGTTTGATGGTATTGTATTGATGCCATCACCGCACATCATCACACTGTCTTTAACATACCAAAGCTGCTGATGAGCCGGATCAACGGTTTTCCAGCCCTTCAGGGTTTTGCCGTCAAAAAGAGAAACAGCTTTAACTGATGACTCCTGTGCATGTAAACCGGTACTATAAAGCAATATCCATACAATCATTTTGATGGGTGACCATAACCGGAACGGGTTTCTCCCGTTCACGGCAAAAATGCATTTCGATTTCATAATGCCTACAATTTTTTATACAATGGATTTATTTCAGGGGTGCATTTCAGTGTCTGGCTATTCAATTCATAATATTACTGAACATTGTTGATATACAAATATCATTGGTGTTTTAAAATTGCTGCCTGTAAAAAATATTCATTAAAAAAGCCACCGGTTTTAATCGGTGGCTTCCGGCTTTCGCCTCAGATATTTTTATGGAATAAGCCCGGTTAGGCGATACTAACCGAAGGTTTCCATGAATATTCTGCAGATTTCATGAATACCTCCTTTTGTT